>CAMLJW010000191.1 GCA_946480485.1 uncultured Streptomyces sp.
GCGAGGGCGCGTACGGCGGTCTGGCCGAGGCGCCGCCGGACGACACCGGCGAGGCCCTGGGCCTCAAACCGTCGCGGCTGACGCTGACGATCGGCTTCGGACCCTCACTGTTCGGGAAGTTCGGGCTGGCGGACCGTCGGCCCGAAGCCCTCGTTGACCTGCCGAAGTTCGCGGGCGACAACCTCGACGGGAACCGCAGCGGCGGCGACCTGTGCGTGCAGGCGTGCGCGGACGACCCGCAGGTCGCGGTGCACGCGATCCGCAACCTCGCCCGGATCGGCTTCGGCAAGGTCGCCATCCGCTGGTCCCAGCTGGGGTTCGGCAAGACCTCGTCGACGACCCCACAGGCGCAGACCCCTCGTAATCTCATGGGCTTCAAGGACGGCACGCGCAATATCGCGGGAACGGAGAGCGATCGCCTGAAGCAGTTCGTGTGGGTGGACGAGAACGACGGCCCCGACTGGATGACCGGCGGCTCGTATCTCGTGGCGCGGCGCATCCGCATGAACATCGAGACCTGGGACCGGACTTCGCTGCAGGAGCAGGAGGACGTCTTCGGTCGCGACAAGGGCGAGGGTGCCCCGGTGGGCAAGGCGAAGGAGCGGGACAAGCCGTTCCTGAAGGCGATGAAGCCCGACGCGCACGTCCGGCTCGCGCACCCCGACTCCAACCACGGGGCGACGCTTCTGCGCCGCGGCTACTCGTTCACGGACGGCACTGACGGGCTCGGCCGCCTGGACGCGGGCCTGTTCTTCCTCGCGTACCAGCGCGATGTGCGCAAAGGCTTCATCCCGGTGCAGCGCAGTCTGGCCGCCGATGCGCTCAACGAGTACATCCAGCACGTGGGTTCGGCGATCTTCGCGATTGCGCCGGGCGTCCGGGACGAGGACGACTGGTGGGGCCGGGCACTGTTCTCGAAGGATCCAAAGGAGGCGTAGGCCGTGTTCGGCAACTACCTGATCGGCCTGCGCGAGGGGCTCGAAGCGAGCCTCGTCGTCTGCATCCTCATCGCCTATCTGGTGAAGACGGACCGGCGGGACGCGCTGAAGCCCATCTGGATCGGCATCGGCGTCGCGGTGGCGCTGGCCCTCGGCTTCGGCTGCGTGCTCGAATTCGGCTCTCAGGAGCTGACGTTCGAGGCGCAGGAGGCGCTCGGCGGTTCGCTGTCGATCATCGCGGTGGGCCTGGTGACGTGGATGGTCTTCTGGATGCGGCGTACGGCCCGGCATCTGAAGGCCGAACTGCACGGCAAGCTGGACGCGGCGCTGCGGATGGGCACGGGTGCTCTGGTCGCCACCGCGTTCCTGGCCGTCGGCCGGGAGGGCCTGGAGACCGCGCTGTTCGTGTGGACGTCCGTGCGCGCCTCCAACGACGGCACCCAGGAGCCTCTGATCGGTGCCCTGTTGGGCCTCGTGAGCGCCGTCGCACTCGGCTACCTCTTCTACCGGGGTGCGGTCCGCATCAACCTCGCGAAGTTCTTCACCTGGACCGGCGGCATGCTGGTGATCGTGGCCGCGGGCGTCCTCGCGTACGGCATCCATGACCTCCAGGAGGCCCAGTTCCTGCCCGGTCTGACGGACAGGGCCTTCGACATCAGCGCCACCCTCCCACCGGACAGCTGGTACGGCACGCTCCTCAAGGGCGTCTTCAACTTCCAGCCGGACCCGACCGTGCTCCAAGTCGTCGTGTGGGCCCTGTACCTGGTGCCGACGCTGGCCCTCTTCCTGGCGCCGGCGCGGCTCGGCGGTGGGAGGGTGCGGGCGGCACCGCCGGTCCGCGAGGAGGTCTGATCGGTCTTTTGACCTACCCGTCGTGACGTACCGCCTTGCAGGAAGATCACAGTGCGGGCGCGGTACGTGATCCCGGCGGCGGCGCGTCTCCCGGCCCCGGTAGGGTTCGCCTTCGGGAAGGGTGTAGGTGAAGAGGAACCGATGAAGACGCCGCGGACACTTCGCAGGCTGGACAGGCTGACCACGTCGGCGGCAGCGGTCACCGTACTGTCGGTGACGGCGAGCGGGTGCGTGGTGGTGCACGGGGAGCGGGAGGTCCTCCCGGGGGCCACGAAAGCCGAGGCCGCGCGTGCCCTCAAGGACTTCACGACCGCGTACAACAAGGCCAACAAGGCCAACGACCGGTCCCTGGACGCGGACCGGGTCACCGGCCCCCTCGCCGACATCGACGGCGCGAAGCTCAGGGCGGGCGGAAAGACCCAACCGGGTGGCGATCCGGACTACGTGCCGCTGAAGCTGACCGACACCGAGTTCACCATCCCCAAGAAGGTCGGCTGGCCGCACTGGTTCGTCGCCGACTCCCACGCCAACAAGGGCTCCGCCAAGGCCCGTTGGCTGCTGGTGTTCACCCGGGGCGGCGCGGACGGGGTGTGGGAGGTCTCCTATCTGACGATCCTCTCCGCCGACGACGTACCCAAGTTCAAGAAGGACAAGAACGGCTGGGCGGAGCCGGTCACCGTGAACGCCGCGGACCTGACCGTCCCGCCGGAGGACCTCGCCGAGTCGTACGCGACGTATCTGAAGAGCGGCGGCGACACCTTCGCGCCGGGCACGCACACCTCCAGGTGGCGGGCCGACCGCAAGAAGAACGCGGAGCGGCCGGGGCTGGCCCGGCAGTACATCGACGAGCCGCTGACGACCGGCGACTACGCCCCTGTCGGGCTGCGCACCACGGACGGCGGCGCGCTGGTGTTCTTCTCCACACGCCACTACGAGAAGCAGACGGCGTGGCAGGGTGTCCCGCTCAACGTCACCGACCCCAGCGTGAAGGCCCTGATGACGGGCGAACCCAAGCAGTCCCTCACCCTGGAGTCGATCTCCAACCAGGCGGTGCTGGACCCGGCGAAGAGCGCGGCGGACCAGAAGGTGGAGTTCCTCAGCCGGATTCAGGGGCTGACAGGGGCGAAGGGCGAGTAGGGGCGCGGGGGGGGCTGTGACATCACGCGGCTCCCCCACGTGGGCGCGACCAGCCGCAGACGGCCCGCGGTCTTCGACGGCCGCAGTCTTCGTGCCCCACTGACCGCGCCGACCAACTGACCACACTGCTCACCGAGCTCTTGGCGGCGTCAGCCTCGCAGAGGCCACGCCGCCAGGTGATCCGGCTCCTCGCCCGCGTACCGGGCGCATTCCTCCGTGAGGATCTCAAGCAGCGACAGCGGGTCCGGGAGCGGGTGTTCTGGCCCTCGCACCCACCCGACCGTCAGCTCGCCGGGCAACTGGGCGGGCGGGACGAGGACATATGAACCGCGGCAGTGCCAGCGCAGGCCGGGGTGCTCGTCCATCGTCTCGGGGTGGCAGTCCAGCTCGCAGGGCCACCACTCGTCCTCGTCCTCGGGCGTACCGCGGGTGGCCGTGAAGAAGAGCATGCGGTCGCCGCCGGACTCGGCGACGGGGCCGACCTCGATGCCGGCGGAGAGCAGCCGCTCCAAAGCCTGACGGCCGGCGCTCAGCGGTACGTCGAGTACGTCGTGGACCATGCCGGTGGCGGTGATGAAGTTGGCCCCCGGCTGGTGCCGGGCCCACCGCTCGATCTGCGCGCGGTCGGTCGTGGACTGGGTCTGCCAGGCGAAGGACACGGGGTGCCGGGCGGGGGTCGGGCAGCCGACGCGCTCGCACGAACACCGGTAGCCGGAGGGATGGGCGGCGGGCGCGAGCGGCAGCCCCGCGCCGGCGGCGGCGAGCAGCAGATCCTCACGGTGCGCGTCGTCGGCGGCGTCGGCCGTCAGCGGACGGCTTCGGCGGCCGCGCAGCCACTGGGAGATCCTGCCCTGCCCGCCCGAGCGGCGGCCGAACTCTGCGCTCATGGATCCCCTCGCCTCGCTGTTGTGCGGACAGCATGCCCTATGGTCCCACCATCCCGCGTTCCGTAAGACCGGAACGCCTCCAGGGTGGTGGGGACGACAGGTACGCGGGGCAGGGTGCGAGTGTCATTGCATACTTTGAACGGATTTACCCGCCTACGGTGTCGCCATGGTCACAAAGATTGCGCTGACGGGAATCGCCGGTCTCACTTCGCTGGCCCTCGCGGTACAGGTTGCGCCGGCCCTCGGAGGACAGGTTGCGCCGGCCCTCGCGGTACAGCCTGCGCCGGCTCTCGTAGGACAGGTTGCGCCGGCTCTCGCGGTGCAGGTTTGGGTCCTCGCGGGAAAGGCGGTAAAGGCGGGAGCCCGCGCAGGACAGGGCCGGGCGATCGCGGGACAGGGCGCGGCGATCGCGGGACCGGGCGGGGGGAACGCCGGGCCGGGCCGGTCGCCGGCCCCGCTGGAACGGGGTGCCCACCCTCTGACGGTGGCCGCGCTCCCCCACGTCGTCCACACCGCGCACCGCGGCGGCGCTCTCGAGGTCCCCGAGAACAGTATGTCGGGGCTGACGGCCGCCTACCGGCGCGGTACGGCCCATGTGCTCGACGTCGACACCAGGATGCTGCGCGACGGGACCATGGTGGCCATCCACGACGCGACCCTGAACCGCACCACCTCGGCGGTCGGCCCGGTGCGCCGCCTCACCCTCCGGGACTGGCGGGGCGTACGACTACGGCCCGCGTCCTCACTGCCGGGGAACTGGCCCGCGGAGCGGCCACCGACGGTCGCCGAAGTGCTGGACCGCTTCGGCGGGCGGATCGTGCTGACGCTGGAGGCGAAGGACCCGAAGAGCGTGGGGAGGCTCGCCACGATGATCAAGGAGCGTGGACTGGCCCGCTCGGTACTGGTCAACTCCAACCGCCCCCAGGTGGCCCAGCGCGCTCACCGCATGGGTCTTCTCGCCCAGTTGTGGCGCTCGGCAGGGCAGCTGCGCACCGACCGGCCCGAGCGGTGGGCGCGGTTCGTGGACGTACTGGACGTGGACCACAGGGCGCGTGACACCGATCTCGTACGAGCCGTCAGGTCGGGCATCCCGCGCGTGTGGGCGCACACGGTGGTGTCGCCGGCCGAGCGCGACCGGATGCTCGCGCTCGGCTGCGACGGGATCGTCACGGACGCGCCGGGGCGGTTGGCTCGCCCACCGGTTCGGCCGCGGGACGCTCAGCGCGGGGCGAGGCCGTAGAAGGCCGAAGAGCTCCAGGGCGACGCGCGGGTCGATGTCAAGGCGAACGGACCGCGGTTAGTCACCGCCGTGTACCCGGCCTCGAAGGCGCGGCCGCTACGGTGTCCTCCATGCCTGACGAGACCCTGTGGGACTACCCCCCCGATGAACCGACAGAGCGGCACGGCGAGTTCACCCTGACCGTCGTGCACCCGCCGTTTCCCGGCCCAGATGGCGTGCTGGTGGCCCACGACGAGGTGCGGGCGCGGACGTTCGCCGAGGCGTTCGGCACCGTCTACCGGGTCCTGGACCACCAAGGGGCGATCCCCGCCACCGAGCCCATCGACGTGGACACCCGTGCCGACCTGGACGTGGTCCGGGTCGGCTGCTGGGGCGGCGTCACCGAGATCAACGACCCTGCCCTGATCAGCCTGTCCGAGAGGTTCCCCATCGAGGAGCAGGCCGAAGCGCTCGCCGACCGCCATCCCGATGCGGTCATCGTCGCTGCCGCGGACATGGACCTTCCCGGCGCCGATTACGGAACCTGGAAAATCATTCACCCCGACGGCGCCCGCGTCTTCGCTGCCGGCTTCTCCGGTGAGGAGAACTGGGACGTCGAAGGTGAGGTGACCGCGATCCTGGACGCATTCGGGATCACTGTGGAGCAGGCCGCCGCTGTCGGGGTCGACCCCGCACACACACCGCAGAGCTTCGCGTGGGACGCTCTTGCGGGTCTTGCGCTCAAGGCTGTTTCGCCCACCGACAGGCGCGGCCTGATGGCTTCGGTCTTCCGGGTCCAGCACACCGAAGATGCCGTCGCGGCGATGGAAGACACCTGGTTCGAGCGGTAACGATCCGAGAACAAGCGGCAGTTGAGGCGGACACGCCGCCCATAACCTCGGAGCGACGCGCGCCCCACCCACTAACGTGAGGCGTCGCTGGCGCAACCGACACCTAGACGCAGCCTCGGAGCCGCCTCACGCGCCGCGCAGCACCGCACAGACCTATCAAGCGGGGGCTCCCAGGGGGGAAACGCACATGACCATCCTCGTACCCAAACCTACGCATCCACGGCGCCTATGGGCGCGCCTGGCGGTCGCTCTAACCGCGGCCGGCGCTGTCACGCTCACCGGCCTGCCCGGCCTCCACCTCGACGAGGCCGAAGCGAAGCCGCGTACGCAGCGCTGTGACGAGAAGTACCTGGGCACGAAATTCGACCGTACTCCAGCGAAGTCCGGGCCCCCGGACAACCTGGAGTACGACGCGTGGCCCAACGACGAGAACTACACCTACGACAACCCGGCCAAGGCATACGACGGCGTTCTCCCGCCGACGGATACACAGCTCGACAAGGCAGGGAAGGACTACCGCAAGTGGCAGAAGATCGCCAACAGGTCCGGCAAGCCGGCCGACCGTGTCATGGAGATCTACGCCCGCTTCAACGAGCAGCGCGACCGTGGCGGATACACGGACTTCAAGCGCTACCTGGACGTGAAGTACATCGGCAAGCCCGGCAACAACCACCGCGGCGAAGCCTTCATGGCCCGTATGGTCAAGAAGTACAACATGGTCGGCCCGGACTGGTGGTGTGAAGACCCCGTCGACTACATCGACGAGGACGGCAAGAAGCGCCGCCGCTGGGTCGACGCCCGCAACCGGCGTACCCACGTGCACGTCGAGGGCAAGTCCAACGGCGAGGTCAGGCAGAAGCAGGTCGACGCGGACCGGCAGATCGCCAAGCAGAACGAGAAGGTCACCAACCGGTACCTGACCGGCGCCCGCACCGACCAGCCCACCAAGGACCGGATCGCCCAGCTCAACAAGGACATCCAGGATCACCGCAACACCAACCGCACCGTCGCCGGCATCAACGAGCGCCGCTCGAACGCCATCGAGCGCACCCAGAACCCGAACAACTACACGCGCTACGACCCGCGGTTCAACCCCGACCCGCGCAAGAACGGCATGCGCGGCCCGATCATCGACCAGGCGCTCCGGTCGGGGAAGACCCTGGAAGAGGCCCAGAAGCTTCAGCGGATCTACAACAACAACAACTCCCGCGGCTACTTCATGCGCGGCCCCGGCGGCATCGACTTCTCCAGCCTCGAACTCAGCTACGTGGGCTCCCCTGTGAAGGGCAAGGGCCTCAACTACTCGATGAAGGCCGACTACGCCAAGAACCCCGACACCGAGCCGGGTTACGGCGGGGACGCGAAGCTGACGATGTCCTCGGACGCCATGTTCACCTGGCTCGCGCTCACGCCGGACAAGTTCTGGGTCAACCTCAACCCGGACCAGCCCGAGACGATCATGGACGACAAGTTCGCGTCCACCGATGCGGGCCGCGTGCTGCTGGAGGCCGACCTCCGGCTCAAGCACGACTTCTTCAAGGCCATGGACCCCAAAACCGACACCGGCAAGGCCGCGTGGGACGGCCTGGTCAAGCGCAACGGCTGGCCTTGCCTGCACCCCGGCCGCAACTGGATCGAGCCCGAGACGGCCAAGGTCCGCGAGCAGGACGGCGGCGTCTACATCCTCGATGCGCCGCTGAAGCTCCAGTCGGAGTACGCGGACGTCAACACCCCCGGCCCCGGCGGCGAAAGGTCCTGCGCCGAAGACCTCACCAAGGCCGAGATCGAGCACAACGAACGCGTTATCAACAACACCGTGGTCCCGCTGGTCGAGAAGTGGATCAACACCCAGCCCCAGTACGCCGACCTGCGCCGCGTCTACAACGCCCGCGTGGCAGCCGAGTACATCCGCCGCAAGGACGCAGCGTCGCCGACGGACTTCCACGGCATCATCGACAGCAACAACGTCAAGCGGTGGCCGCTGCGGGCTCCTCACCAGGGCTGGAACAAGCAGCAGGTCTTCGACAAGTACCGGAAGGTCTTCACCGAAGGCGAGTTCAAGTACGAACTCACCAAGGGCCAAGAGGTCTGGGTGATCACCGTCGGCGGCGTGGACTTCTCCAAGGCCCCCAAGCGGAACATCTCCCGCACCCAGTTCAACCTCCAGCACCGCGGCCTGGACAAGACCACCAAAACCTCCACCGGCGCCGAGACGACCTACCAGGACACCGATACCGCCTACCTCGGAGGCACCTCCGGCGAGCTCCCTGCCGGCGACGAACCAAAGCCGGTCCCGACACCGACGGACAAGCCCACGGACAAGCCGACCGGGCAGCCGACCACTCCGGCGCCCGACCCGTCCCACCAGGGCGGCGGGGACGGTAGTCAGCCGCCGGCGACCAAGGATCCGGACGGCGACCTCGCCCACACCGGATCCGACACCCCTGTCGGTCTGATCGCAGGCATCGCCGCGGCTCTCGCGGCGGCCGGCGGAACGCTGGTGTGGTGGATGCGGCGCCGCAAGACCGCCGCGGACGGCTAGTTCCCCCAGTCCAGCCCTCGGCACACAAGGGCCTCCCCCGCCTGTAGCGGGGGAGGTTCTTTGCTGATCACCAGGCCGGGTACGGTTACGCCGCATGCTTGGCCTCGAGCCCGGACCGCTCCTCGGGGACCGGCGCTCACCGACTCGACCAGGGCCGCCCGCCCTAAGCCTGGTCATCCACCGCCGGAGGCCAGACATCCCCCCAGTCGGCGTCGCGGGCGGCCTTGTACAGCAACCCGTGGCGCTTGGTGACGGTGGTCCGGCGCAGCGACGACTCCGCCTCGCACAGATCGAGCAGGACCTGCCCCTTGCGGATCTGCGGCTTGCGTACGACGCGTGAGGGAGCCGGGGTCACCGGGAAGCGGGCGGCGGCGACATAGCTGAACTTCTCGTCCTCGTACGCCAGTGAGCCGCCCTTGACCTGCCGGTGCAACGAGGAACGGCTGACCCGGGCGGAGAAGTGGCACCAGTCCTCGCCGGGCACGATGGGGCAGGCGGCGCTGTGCGGGCAGGGCGCGGCGACGTGGAACCCGGCGCCGATGAGACGGTCGCGGGCCTCGATGACACGGGCGTAGCCGTCGGGGGTACCGGGCTCGACGACCACGACGGCCTGGCCGGCGGCCGCGGCGGCGTCCAGGACGCAGGCACGGTCGGAGTCGGTCAGCTCCCCGAGGACATAGGAGACAGTGACGAGATCAGTGGTCTCGATCCTGAGCGCCGCTCCAATACGAGAGCGCTGCCACTGGGCGACCTTCAACTCCGGGCTCGCGGCGGCGATCTCCCGCCCCAGCGCGAGCGCCGGCTCGGCCCAGTCGAGAACGGTGACGGGCCGCTTCCCCGCCCAGGTGGCACTGACGGCCCAGGTCGCCGCACCGGTACCGCCGCCGACATCCACATGACTGCCCGGCACCCACGCGGGCACGGCATCCGCGAGGGCACCCAG
>CAMLJW010000192.1 GCA_946480485.1 uncultured Streptomyces sp.
GGGAGTTCCTGGACCGCACCCTGTCGCTCGCGCTGCCGCGCATCCGCGACTTCCGCGGCCTGTCCCCCAAGCAGTTCGACGGCCGTGGCAACTACACCTTCGGTCTCACGGAGCAGGTCATGTTCCACGAGATCGACCAGGACAAGATCGACCGCGTCCGGGGTATGGACATCACCGTGGTCACCACGGCGACCAACGACGCTGAGGGCCGCGCGCTCCTTCGTCACCTCGGCTTCCCCTTCAAGGAGGCGTGAGCGAGATGGCGAAGAAGGCTCTGATCGCGAAGGCTGCTCGCAAGCCCAAGTTCGGCGTGCGTGGCTACACGCGCTGCCAGCGCTGTGGCCGTCCCCACTCCGTGTACCGCAAGTTCGGCCTGTGCCGCGTGTGCCTTCGTGAGATGGCTCACCGTGGTGAGCTGCCGGGCGTGACCAAGAGCTCCTGGTAATCCCCTTCATAGGGGATTCCGGAAGCTCTCGGTAAGTAAAGGGTACGGTCAGGGGCCCACCCCTCCATGGCTTAGGCTGGGAGGGTTGGGCGCTTGACCGCCCGTACGACTTACTACGCCGTAGGTCCACCGCACCGCACCCGTCCCGTCTCGGATCGGGGAGAGGGACGGCGCACCAGGAAACCCCGGCGAGAGAGGCCGAAGGCCAATTCATGACCATGACTGATCCGATCGCAGACATGCTTACGCGTCTGCGGAACGCGAACTCGGCGTACCACGACACCGTGGCGATGCCGCACTGGAAGATCAAGTCGCACATCGCGGAGATCCTCCAGCAGGAGGGCTTCATCACGGGCTGGAAGGTCGAGGACGCCGAGGTCGGCAAGAACCTCGTCCTCGAGCTGAAGTTCGGCCCCAACCGTGAGCGCTCCATCGCGGGCATCAAGCGGATCTCCAAGCCCGGTCTCCGGGTGTACGCGAAGTCCACCAACCTGCCGAAGGTGCTCGGCGGCCTCGGCGTGGCGATCATCTCCACGTCGCACGGGCTCCTCACCGACAAGCAGGCCGGCAAGAAGGGCGTGGGTGGGGAAGTCCTCGCCTACGTCTGGTAGCGGAAGGGAACGGAGGAAACAGCTATGTCGCGCATTGGCAAGCTCCCCATCACGGTTCCCGCCGGCGTGGACGTCACCATCGATGGCCGTACGGTCCAGGTGAAGGGCCCCAAGGGCTCTCTCGCCCACACCGTTGCCGCGCCGATCGAGATCGCTAAGGGTGAGGACGGCGTTCTCAGCGTCACCCGCCCGAACGACGAGCGTCAGAACAAGGCCCTGCACGGCCTGTCCCGCACGCTGGTGGCGAACATGATCACCGGCGTGACCCAGGGTTACGTGAAGAAGCTCGAGATCAGCGGTGTTGGTTACCGCGTTGTCGCCAAGGGTTCGAACCTCGAGTTCTCCCTGGGTTACAGCCACCCGATCCTGGTCGAGGCCCCCGAGGGCATCACCTTCAAGGTCGAGGCTCCGACCCGTTTCTCGGTCGAGGGCATCGACAAGCAGAAGGTCGGCGAGGTCGCCGCCAACATCCGCAAGCTGCGCAAGCCCGACCCGTACAAGGCCAAGGGCGTCAAGTACGAGGGCGAAGTCATCCGCCGCAAGGTCGGAAAGGCGGGTAAGTAAGCCATGGCATACGGACAGAAGATCGCTAAGGGCGACGCTTACAAGCGTGCAGCCATCAAGCGGCGCCACATCCGGATCCGCAAGAAGGTCTCGGGTACGGCGGAGCGTCCTCGTCTGGTCGTGACGCGCTCCAACCGCCACATCGTGGCCCAGGTGATCGACGACCTCAAGGGTCACACCCTTGCGTCGGCGTCCACCCTGGACACCACGATCCGCGGGGCCGAGGCCGACAAGTCCGCGCAGGCCAAGCAGGTCGGCGCCCTGGTCGCCGAGCGCGCCCGGGCCGCCGGTGTCGAGGCCGTCGTATTCGACCGTGGTGGTAACCAGTACGCCGGGCGCATCGCCGCTCTGGCGGACGCCGCCCGCGAAGCCGGGCTCAAGTTCTGAGCCGCTTCCGTAGCTAGCGGAAAGAGAGAGGTAATCCAATGGCTGGACCCCAGCGCCGTGGAAGCGGTGCCGGTGGCGGCGAGCGGCGGGACCGGAAGGGCCGTGACGGCGGCGCTGCTGCCGCCGAGAAGACCGCGTACGTTGAGCGCGTTGTCGCGATCAACCGCGTCGCCAAGGTTGTGAAGGGTGGTCGTCGCTTCAGCTTCACCGCGCTGGTCGTGGTGGGCGACGGTGACGGCACCGTGGGTGTCGGTTACGGCAAGGCCAAGGAGGTGCCGGCCGCGATCGCCAAGGGCGTGGAGGAGGCCAAGAAGCACTTCTTCAAGGTCCCCCGTATCCAGGGCACCATCCCGCACCCGATCACGGGCGAGAAGGCCGCGGGCGTCGTTCTGCTCAAGCCTGCTTCCCCCGGTACCGGCGTTATCGCCGGTGGCCCGGTGCGTGCCGTGCTCGAGTGCGCCGGCGTGCACGACATCCTGTCGAAGTCGCTCGGCTCGTCCAACGCGATCAACATCGTGCACGCGACCGTGGAGGCCCTCAAGGGCCTGCAGCGTCCCGAGGAGATCGCGGCCCGCCGCGGTCTGCCCCTCGAGGACGTCGCTCCCGCGGCTCTGCTGCGTGCGCGTGCCGGGGCTGGTGCAGCGTAATGGCTCAGCTCAAGATCACGCAGAAGAAGTCGTACATCGGCAGCAAGCAGAACCACCGTGACACCCTGCGTTCGCTTGGCCTCAAGCGGGTCAACGACGTGGTCGTCAAGGAGGACCGCCCCGAGTTCCGCGGCATGGTGCACACCGTCCGCCACCTCGTGACGGTCGAGGAGGTCGACTGATCATGGCGGAGCAGAACCCGCTCAAGATCCACAACCTCCGTCCTGCCCCCGGTGCCAAGACCGCCAAGACCCGTGTGGGTCGTGGCGAGGCGTCGAAGGGTAAGACGGCCGGTCGTGGAACAAAGGGCACGAAGGCCCGCTATCAGGTTCCGGAGCGCTTCGAGGGTGGGCAGATGCCCCTCCACATGCGCCTCCCGAAGCTGAAGGGCTTCAAGAACCCGTTCAAGACCGAGTACCAGGTCGTGAACCTCGACAAGCTGGCCGCGCTCTACCCCGAGGGTGGCGAGGTCAACGTCGAGGGTCTGGTGGCCAAGGGTGCCGTGCGCAAGAACAGCCTCGTCAAGGTTCTCGGCCAGGGCGAGATCTCCGTGGCGCTCCAGGTGACGGTTGACGCCGTCTCCGGCTCCGCCAAGGAGAAGATCACCGCCGCCGGCGGCACCGTCACCGAGCTTGTCTGAACCTTTCGGACGTCTCGATGACTTGAGCGATCCCAACCGGGGATGCCCCACAAATGGGGTATCCCCGGTTGGTCGTTCCAAGGAGAGCTGTGTCGCCGGTAAGGTGGCCAGCACTGTTAATTTTCGCCTGGTGTGCCCACTGGGAACTTCAGGCGGTTCTTAACGGTTGGTTGTCTGTCCGTTACTTATTCGTCGAACCTCAAGACCGTCACCTCTGACGCAGTTGCGCGGGGGTCGCAGGAGGCACCGTGCTCACCGCGTTCGCCCGGGCGTTCAAGACGCCCGACCTGCGCAAGAAGCTGCTCTTCACGCTCGGCATCATCGTGGTCTACCGGATCGGTACGCACATCCCGATCGCGGGCGTCGACTACAAGAACGTCCAGGCCTGTATCGACAACGCGAACGCGAGCCAGGGCCTGCTGGGCCTGGTCAACATGTTCAGCGGTGGCGCGCTGTTGCAGATCACGGTCTTCGCGCTCGGCATCATGCCGTACATCACAGCCAGCATCATTCTGCAGCTGCTCACCGTGGTGATCCCGCGCCTCGAGGCCCTCAAGAAGGAGGGCCAGGCCGGTACGGCGAAGATCACGCAGTACACCCGTTATCTCACGGTGGCGCTGGCCATCCTGCAGGGCACCGGCCTCGTGGCCACCGCTCGCAGCGGCGCGCTGTTCCAGGGCTGCCCGGTCGCCAACCAGATCGTGCCCGACCAGTCGATTTTCGTGACCATCACGATGGTCATCACGATGACCGCGGGTACGGCCTTCGTCATGTGGCTCGGTGAGCTCATCACCGACCGCGGCATCGGGAACGGCATGTCGATCCTGATGTTCATCTCGATCGCCGCCACCTTCCCGTCCGCACTGTGGGCCATCAAGCAGCAGGGCGACCTCGCGGACGGCTGGATCGAGTTCGGCACCGTGATCGCCGTCGGCCTGGTCATGGTCGGCCTGGTCGTCTTCGTCGAACAGGCGCAGCGCCGCATCCCGGTCCAGTACGCGAAGCGGATGATCGGCCGCCGGTCCTACGGCGGTACGTCGACGTACATTCCGCTGAAGGTCAACCAGGCGGGCATCATCCCTGTGATCTTTGCCTCGTCGCTGCTGTACATCCCCGCGTTGATCGCGCAGTTCGCCGGTGGAACGTCCGGCTGGAAGACCTGGATCGAACAGAACCTCACCAAGGGTAACCACCCGATCTACATCAGCACGTACTTCGTACTGATCGTGTTCTTCGCCTTCTTCTACGTGGCCATCTCGTTCAACCCCGAGGAAGTCGCGGACAACATGAAGAAGTATGGTGGCTTCATCCCGGGCATCCGGGCTGGTCGGCCGACGGCTGAGTATCTGGGATACGTACTCAACCGGATCACCTGGCCGGGTTCGCTGTACTTGGGTCTGATCGCTCTCGTACCAACGATGGCGTTGATTGGTTTCGACGCAAACCAGAACTTCCCGTTCGGTGGGACCAGCATCCTCATCATCGTGGGTGTTGGTCTGGAGACGGTGAAGCAGATTGAGAGCCAGCTCCAGCAGCGCAATTACGAAGGGTTCCTCCGCTGATGCGAATCGTCCTCGTCGGGCCGCCCGGTGCCGGCAAGGGAACGCAGGCCGCGTTTCTTGCCAAGAACCTATCGATCCCGCACATCTCCACGGGCGACCTCTTCCGCTCCAACATCAACCAGCAGACGGAACTCGGCAAACTCGCCAAGTCCTACATGGACGCGGGGAACCTGGTGCCGGACGAGGTCACCATCGGGATGGCCCGGGACCGCATGGAGCAGCCGGACGCCGCGAACGGCTTCCTGCTGGACGGCTTCCCGCGCAACGTCTCGCAGGCCGAGGCGCTGGACCGGGCCCTGAAGGCCGACGGTGTGGAGCTGGACGCGGTGCTGGACCTGGAGGTCCCCGAGGACGAGGTGGTCAAGCGCATCGCCGGCCGCCGCATCTGCCGCAAGGACTCGAGCCACGTCTTCCACGTGACATACAGCCGACCGAAGCGGGAAGGCGTCTGCGACGTCTGCGGCGGCGAGCTGTACCAGCGGGACGACGACTCCGAGGAGACCGTCCGTAAGCGGCTGGAGGTCTACCACACGCAGACCGAGCCGATCATCGACTACTACCGGGCGCAGGGCCTGGTCGTGACGATCCCGGCGCTCGGCAAGGTGGACGAGGTCACCAGGCGTGCGATGGACGCGCTCAAGCGCGAGGACGACGGGGACAACGGGGCCGACGCCTAGTTGTCCCGCTGTCCGGCCGCGGTGCCCGTGAGGGGTGCCGCGGCCGTACTGTTGTGTGCGTAACTGCGTATGTGACTGTGTACGCAACCGAGTTGTTGACGTAGCCGAGTCGTCGGCGGAGAACCAGCCGGGCTTCGGCAGAGAAGACGGAGAGCGCAGGCCCTCATGGTGCAGATCAAGTCCCCCGAGCAGATCGCCAAGATGCGTGAGGCGGGCCTTGTCGTCGCCGCCATCCACCAGGCGACGCGGGAAGCGGCGGTGCCAGGGGCCACTACCAAGGACCTGGACGAGGTAGCCCGCAAGGTGCTGGACGAGCACGGGTCGAAGTCGAACTTCCTGGGGTACGGGGGCTTTCCCGCGACGATCTGCACCTCCGCGAACGAGGTCGTCGTGCACGGCATCCCGAGCGCCGACGTGGTCCTCAAGGACGGCGACATCATCTCCATCGACGCGGGCGCCATCGTGGACGGGTGGCACGGGGACGCGGCGTACACGGCGTTCGTGGGCGGCGGGCACGCTCCGGAGCTCATCGAGCTCTCCCGGGTGACCGAGGAGTCGATGTGGGCGGGCATCGCGGCGATGAAGCTGGGCAATCGGCTCGTCGACGTGTCGCGTGCCATCGAGACGTACATCCGTCGCCAGCCGAAGCCGGGCGGCGGCCGGTACGGGATCATCGAGGACTACGGCGGTCATGGCATCGGTACCGAGATGCACATGGACCCGCATCTTCTGAACTACGTCGAACGGCGGCGGGGGAAGGGGCCGAAGCTGGTCGCGGGCTTCTGCCTCGCCATCGAGCCGATGGTGTCCCTGGGCACGCCGAAGACCGAGATCCTCTCGGACGACTGGACGGTCATCACGACGGACGGCACGTGGTCGTCCCACTGGGAGCACTCGGTGGCACTGACGGAGGCCGGTCCGCTGGTGCTGACGGCTCCGGATGGTGGCAAGGCGAAGCTCGCCGAATACGGGGTTACGGCGGCGCCGGATCCGTTGGGGTGAGAGCGGCTCTGGCCGGCTGTGGCTGTCGCGCGGTACGGGGTGCGGGGCGGTTTTTCGTCCCGACGCCACCCGGGTTTTGGCCGCGCGGTTCCGCGCGCCCCGATAGGGCTTAACGATCTCGTTGGGTGGGCAACCTCTCTCGATTCGTCTTTCCGAGGGGCCCTGACGTAGACTGACTCGTCGGCTCTCGTGCAGCCGCATGTCTGCATGCGGTAGCGCTGAGTTGATCAAGGTAGTCGATTCGAAGGGCGAAGCGTGGCCAAGAAGCAAGGTGCCATCGAGATCGAGGGCACTGTCGTCGAGTCTCTTCCGAACGCCATGTTCAGGGTCGAGCTCCAGAACGGCCACCAGGTCCTGGCACACATCAGCGGCAAGATGCGTATGCACTACATCCGCATCCTCCCTGACGACCGGGTCGTGGTGGAGCTGTCTCCGTACGACCTGACGCGTGGCCGGATCGTCTACCGATACAAGTAGATCTTGCCCGCGCCCCGCCTGAGCGGGGTGGTGGCACTGACCCGGAGAACCTCACCCAATGAAGGTCAAGCCGAGCGTCAAGAAGATCTGCGACAAGTGCAGGGTGATCCGCCGTCACGGCCGGGTCATGGTCATCTGCGACAACCCGCGCCACAAGCAGCGCCAGGGCTGACGCACGACCCACCTTCTGCATCCGCAGATTCTTCGCGCGACGCAAGCAGCACATGTTCATACGCAGAGCCCGGATCCGACGTCCAGCTCGGACAGCTGGATCCGATACCCCCGGTCGGAGGCCGGGGACCCGGTTCGTACCGAATCTTCGGCTGATTCTGTGAACAGCCCGAAGAGGACGGCGGGCGGGAGCCGGTTCTGCGGAAGACCTCCGAAAGACAACTGGAGCCATTGAATGGCACGCGTTTCCGGTGTTGACATCCCGCGCGAGAAGCGCGTGGAGGTCGCCCTCACCTACGTGTTCGGCATTGGTCGGACCCTCTCGCAGAAGACGCTGGCCGAGACCGGCGTCAACCCGAACACCCGCGTTCGTGACCTCTCCGAGGAGGAGCTGGTCAAGATCCGCGAGTTCGTGGACAACAACATCAAGACCGAGGGTGACCTCCGTCGTGAGGTTCAGGCCGACATTCGCCGCAAGGTGGAGATCGGCTGCTACCAGGGTCTGCGTCACCGTCGTGGCCTGCCTGTCCACGGTCAGCGCACCAGCACCAACGCCCGCACCCGCAAGGGCCCGCGTCGCGCCATCGCCGGTAAGAAGAAGCCGGGCAAGAAGTAGTCCGCAGCGGACCACGCTTCATCAGCGGTCTTCGCTGTAGGACCGACCACCTCCCTGTAGGAGTAAAGACATGCCCCCCAAGGGTCGTCAGGGCGCTGCCAAGAAGGTGCGCCGCAAGGAAAAGAAGAACGTCGCTCATGGCCACGCGCACATCAAGAGCACGTTCAACAACACGATTGTCTCGATCACGGACCCGACCGGCAACGTGATCTCCTGGGCCTCCGCCGGCCACGTGGGCTTCAAGGGCTCGCGCAAGTCCACCCCCTTCGCCGCGCAGATGGCCGCCGAGTCGGCCGCCCGCCGCGCGCAGGAGCACGGCATGCGCAAGGTCGACGTCTTCGTGAAGGGCCCGGGCTCGGGTCGCGAGACGGCCATCCGTTCGCTGCAGGCGACCGGTCTCGAGGTCGGCTCCATCCAGGACGTCACGCCCACCCCGCACAACGGCTGCCGGCCGCCCAAGCGTCGTCGCGTCTGACGTACGCACGCTTGGTCTGAGGATTTCGGGCGGTACGGCTCCGTGAAAGGGCCGTATCGCCCGTACCCTTGCAGTACCCGCCCTGTCAGAAAGGGGCGGTTCCGTCGGACGTCAAATAGCGGGCGTCCACGAATGAAGGATCTGATCCATACATGCTGATCGCTCAGCGTCCCTCGTTGACCGAAGAGGTCGTCGACGAGTTCCGCTCCCGGTTCGTGATCGAGCCGCTGGAGCCGGGCTTCGGCTACACCCTCGGTAACTCCCTGCGTCGTACGCTTCTCTCCTCGATTCCGGGTGCGGCGGTCACGTCCATCCGCATCGACGGCGTTCTGCACGAGTTCACCACCGTGCCGGGTGTCAAGGAGGACGTCACCGACCTGATCCTCAACATCAAGCAGTTGGTCGTCTCCTCGGAGCACGACGAGCCTGTCGTGATGTACCTGCGCAAGCAGGGGCCGGGTCTCGTCACCGCCGCGGACATCGCGCCGCCGGCCGGTGTCGAGGTGCACAACCCCGACCTCGTCCTCGCCACGCTCAACGGCAAGGGCAAGCTGGAGATGGAGCTGACGGTCGAGCGCGGCCGCGGTTACGTCTCCGCCGTGCAGAACAAGCAGGTGGGCCAGGAGATCGGGCGTATCCCGGTCGACTCCATCTACTCGCCGGTGCTCAAGGTCACGTACAAGGTCGAGGCGACCCGTGTCGAGCAGCGCACCGACTTCGACAAGCTGATCGTCGACGTCGAGACCAAGCAGGCCATGCGTCCGCGTGACGCCATGGCCTCGGCCGGAAAGACCCTGGTCGAGCTGTTCGGGCTGGCGCGCGAGCTCAACATCGACGCCGAGGGCATCGACATGGGTCCGTCCCCGACGGACGCCGCGCTCGCCGCCGATCTGGCGCTGCCGATCGAGGAGCTGGAGCTCACCGTTCGGTCGTACAACTGCCTCAAGCGTGAGGGCATCCACTCCGTGGGTGAGCTGGTCGCGCGCTCCGAGGCGGACCTGCTCGACATCCGCAACTTCGGTGCGAAGTCGATCGACGAGGTCAAGGCGAAGCTGGCCGGCATGGGCCTGGCCCTGAAGGACAGCC
>CAMLJW010000193.1 GCA_946480485.1 uncultured Streptomyces sp.
GACTCCTCATTCGCCTGAACGCCTCTCACCATTGGTCCTCGTGGGCGCCCGTTCACGGCGCCGAGGGGCACGGGGCGGAGTCCCGCGCTGTGATGAAGGCGGGCGCTTCCTGTCCCCTGCGAGCTGTTCGAGCGGAGGACGTTGTGAGTTGCCTCTGCATATGCGCGCCAGCGGGGGAGTTCAGAGGCCGTTGAGAAGTTCCGCTGGAAAGGTGGCCGACGCGACGCGCGACACGACACAGCACCACATCGTCGACGCGGCGTCGATGTACCAAGAGCACCGCGATGCGACGAGAGGAGTCCCGTGGCTGCCACACCCGTGTACAGCCGCCGTGCCAGGACGCGCCGCCCTCAGCCCGCCCTGAGCTCCCCCCACGCCGTTTCGGCCGTGGCCCAATTGCTGATCCATGCCGGGGCCGCAGCTGTGGTGGGGTTGTGGTGGATCGACACCGCATCCGTGGTGGGCCTGGCCGGATGGCTGACCGATGCCGGCCGGGTCACCGGGCTGCTGGCAGGCTACGCCTGCGCGGTGCTGCTCGCGCTGATGTCCCGCTTGCCGTTGCTGGAGCGGGCCGTCGGCTCGGACCGCCTGGCCCGCTGGCACGCGCTGGGCGGCCGCTACACCATCTCGCTGGTGCTCGCCCACACTCTCCTGATCATTCTTGGCTATGCGGCGAGCGCCCACGCGAGCCTCGTCAGCCAGATCACCACGCTCGTCCTGACCTATCCCGATCTGCTCAAAGCCACGGCAGGCTTTCTGCTCCTGGCCGCCACGGGCGTCCTCTCGGCCCGCGCGGTCAGACGCCGGCTGAGTTACGAGACCTGGCACTACCTGCATTTCGCCACGTATCTTGCCGTCTTCCTGGCCTTCTTCCACCAGGTGAGCGACGGCGCTGACTTTGTCGCGCACCGCCCCGCCCAGCTGGCCTGGTACAGCCTCTACATCGGCGTGACTGCGCTGCTGGTGTGGTATCGCTTCGTCACCCCACTGCGGCGGGCGCTGCGGCATGGGCTGACCGTGACCGAGGTGCGGCCCGAGGCGCCCGGCGTGGTGTCGGTCTTCATGACCGGTCGGCACCTGGACGAGCTGGGCGCCGAGGCCGGTCAGTTCTTCCGCTGGCGTTTCCTCGTCCGCGGCATGTGGTGGACGGCCACCCCCTACTCACTGTCCGCGCCGCCGAACCCGGGCTACCTGCGGATCACCGTGAAGGCCGTCGGCGGTCACAGCAAGGCGCTGGCCGGGCTCCGGCCGGGCACCAGGGTGTGGGCGGAAGGGCCCTACGGTGCCTTCACTGCGGCCCGGCGCACCACCCGCAAGGTCCTGCTGCTGGGCGGTGGCGTGGGTATCACTCCGCTGCGTGCCCTGTTCGAGACGCTGCCCGGCGAGGTCACCCTGATCTACCGGGCGCGCCGGGCGGAGGACCTGGCACTGTGGCAGGAGCTCGACGCCATAGCCGCCGACCGCGGCGCGCGGGTGAACTACGTAGTCGACGAACCCGCCCAGTACTCCTCGCCCCTCACTGCGGGCGCTCTGGCCGCGCTCGTTCCGGACATCGCCCAGCGAGACGTCTACCTGTGCGGGCCACCGGGGATGACGGCCGCCGCAGTAAGGGCCCTGCGCGGCGCCGGGGTGCCGCGCCGCCGCATCCACCACGAGTCGTTCGCGTTCTGACCGCATTCGAGGACCTGAAAAGGAGCAGTTTCATGGCCGTGCGCCGAGCCGCCCTCCTGACCACCTCTACCGTCGCGGGCCTGGTCCTGCTGCTGGGCCTCAAACCGCACCACACAGCCCTGCCGGCACTGGCCGGCTCCGGCGGAGGCGCCGCGGTCTCCTCTCCCGCGCCGGGCCCCAGCCCCGGCCCATCACGTCGGCCCGGTCCCTCCAGCGGGTCCAACAGCGGCAGCACCGCCGGCGCAGCCACCGGAACCTACACCGGTGCCGTCGAGCAGACCCCCTACGGCCCGGTCCAAGTCGCCGTTACCCTCTCCCACGGAGAACTCACCAGCATCCGAGCACTGCAGACCCCGAGTGCCGCCTCGCGCAGCCGGGCGATCGCCGACCACTCCGTGCCCACCCTGACCCGGGAAGCCCTGGGCGCCCAGAGCGCACACATCCAGGCCGTCTCCGGCGCTTCCTACACCAGTGAGGGCTACATGCAGTCCCTCCAGAGCGCCCTGGACAAGGCCGGTGCCTGAAATGTCCCAGATGCGCGGAATCTCCGATATTTCTGCGGGGTCGGACAGGCCCTGCGGGCTGCACCACGTCGAGCACGCCATGGGAACAGTCTTCTCCTTCGTCATCCGGGACACCCCCACGCCCGTCATCCGCCACGCCCTTCAGCAGGCCGTGGCATGGCTGCACCGGGTGGACGAGATCTTTTCCACCTACCGTCCCGAAAGCCAGATCAGCCGCCTGGCCCGCGGCGAGGCACACCTCACCGACTGCGACCCCGAAGTCGCCGAAGTGCTCCGGCTCTGCGACAACGCCGAGCGCGTCAGTGGCGGCTGGTTCAGCCGCACTGCCGGCGGTCGCCTCGACCCCACAGGCATGGTGAAGGGCTGGGCCATCGAGCGAGCATCAGACATTCTGTACGAGGCCGGGGCGCACAACACCTGTGTCAACGGCGGCGGCGACATCCAGTTGCGCGGCGAGCACGCCCCCGATGTGCCATGGCACATCGGCATCGCCAACCCTCTGCGACCCGGCGGTCTCTGCACCCTCGTGACCGGCCGGGACCTTGCTGTCGCGACCTCCGGCACCGCCGAGCGCGGCGCCCACATCCTCGACCCGCACACCGGTCGCCCGACAACCTCCGGACTGCTCTCCATCACCCTCGTCGGCCGCCACCTCACGAAGGTCGACGCCTACGCAACGGCAGCCTTCGCCATGGGGCCGAGCGCCCGCCAATGGATCGAATCCCTCCCTGGCATCGATGCCTTCGCCGTCGCCTCAGACGCCCGCGCCTGGTGGACCTCCGACTTTCCGAACCAGGCCCCGTCCCTGCGTGGACAGGCGGCAGGGTCCTCGAACCGCGTGCTCCAAACCCAGAGTGATATCAAGTCTCACCGACATTGATCATGCCGGAGCGCCGCGGGCGACTCCCGAGCTCGCGTCGAAACGACATCCACGGAAAGCAACACAGCCACTCTCCTCGGGCAGTGCAAGGAGAAGGACCACTACGGCGTGCGGTGCGGGGTGGGGAAAGCGCGGGCGGCGCCACGTACGCGCAGGCCGACTTCGCAGCCGATGACGTGGTGGACCGAGGCCGGGTCGAAGATCCGGGCGACTACCGCAGTCCCGTCCGTCAGCCGCAGGACGAGCAGAGCATCATGGCCCTGGAAGTCACGGCGTACGACGGTCGCGGTGACCGCTGTCGGGGTGATGGGTGCGACGACCTCGATCTGCTCGGGCCGCAGCAGCACCTGCCCTACGGTCGTCGGTGGACGGTCGGCTTCGGCGGTGACGACAGGCACCGGGCCGAGCGGTGTGTGGGCTCGGGCACCGGTCATCTCGGCGGGCAGCCACACGGCTTCGCCGATGAAGTCGGCGACCCATGGGTCGGCAGGTGCGCTGTAGACGAGGTCCGGCGGCCCGCTCTGCACGATCCGGCCGTCGTGCATCACAGCGACCTCGTCGGCGATCGACAGGGCCTCGCCCTGGTCGTGCGTGACGAGGACGGCCGTCGCGCCGTCGGCGCGCAGGGCGCCGCGTACGTCCTGGCGCACCTCGGCGCGCAGAGCGGCGTCCAGGGCGCTGAACGGCTCGTCGAGCAGGACGACCGGCGGATGCGGGGCGAGGGCCCGGGCGACGGCGACGCGTTGCTGCTGGCCGCCGGAGAGGTGGTGCGGCATCCGGTTCCCGAATCCGGCGAGGCCCACCAGCGCCAGCACGGTTTCGATCCGTCCGGTCCGTCGGCTGTACCGGTCGAGTCCGTAGGCGACATTGCCGCGCACCGTCAGGTGCGGGAAGAGTGCGCCTTCCTGCGGGACCACCGCGATCCGCCGCCGCTCCGGCGGCACGGTGCGGCCGGGGGCGGCGATCCGGTGGCCGTCGAGCCGGATCTCCCCGGCGTCCACGGTTTCGAATCCGGCGATGCAGCGCAGCAGCGTGGTCTTGCCGCTGCCGGAGGGGCCGAGGACCGCGGTCAGCGTCCCGGAGCGGACCGTGAGGTCCACGCCGCGCAGCGCCCGCACCTCGCCGAAGGACTTGTGCACCGCGGTGACGCGCAGCTCCGCCATGTCAGCTTCCTCCTCCCTGAACCGCCTGGCTGAGGACGCCGGTACGGGCCGACAGCCACCAGGTCGGTACCGCGGCCAGCAGCACCAGCAGCACGGCGTAGGGCGCGGCGGCCGCGTAGGCGGAGACCGATGTCCGGCTCCACAGCTCGGTGGCGAGGGTGTCCATCCCGGTCGGGCGCAGCAGCAGGGTGGCGGGCAGCTCCTTCGTGCAGGTGAGGAAGACCAGGACCGCACCTGCGCCGATGCCGGGCGCAGCCAGTGGCACGGTGACCGTGTGCAGTACGTACGATCTGCGGCGGCCGAGCGAGCGGGCCACCTCCTCCAGCGCCGGCGGGGCCTGCAGCGCGGCGGTGCCGACCGCTGCGACGGCCAACGGGAGGAACAACGCCGCGTAGGCCAGGGCGAGCAGCCAGACGCTCTGGTACAGCGGGTAGGCCACGTTGATCCCGAAGAACACCAGCGAGAGGCCGATGACCAGGCCGGGCAGCGCGTGCGAGAGGTAGGCCAGACGGTCCAGGACGACAGCGACGGTGCCGGGTGCGCGGGCCCCCAGCAGCCCCAGGGGCAGGGCGAGCAGCAGGGTCAGGCCCGCACCGGCGGCGGAGACGGCGAGCGAGTTCCCCGCCGCCGTGGCCAGTCCCGTCAGTGACCCGGGCCGGGAGACACCCTCGCCGAACCATCGCGCGAGGCTCCCCGCCGGGACACCGAGCGCCAGCGCCCCCGTGCCGACCAGGCCGGATGCGGCAAGCCACCGCAGGCGGCCCAGGCGCAGCCGTACCGGTGGGCGGCCCGCGCCGTTCAGGCGGGCGTAACGGGCGGCCCGCCGTCGGGTCAGCTGCTCGCCCGAGACGATGAGCACGGTGAGGGCGACCAGCACGGTGGCGAGTACGAGCGCGCCGGTGCGGTCGAAACCGAGGCTGATGGAGGTGAAGACGGCCCGGGTGAAGACATCCGCCCGCAGGACGGAGACCGCACCGAAGTCGGAGAGCACATACAGCGCAACCAGGAGCGCACCAGCCCCGACCGCGGGCCGGATCTGGCGCAGCGTCACCGTGATGAACGTGCGCCACGGGCCGCTCCCCAGGGACCGGGCCACCTCCTCCTGTGCCGGATCGGCGCTCGTCAGCGCGGCCGCGACGGGAAGGAAGACGTACGGATACGACACCAGCGTCAGGACCAGCGCGGCCGCCCAGAACCCCTCGAACCCCTCCACCGTGGAGACCCAGGCGAAGGCCGCCACATAGCTGGGCACCGCCAGCGGCAGCGCGGCGAGGACCCCGAACAGTCGCCGTGCCGGCAGGTCGGTGCGCGTGACGAGGAACGCCGAGGCCACGCCGAGCGCCGTACACGCCGCGGTCACGACCCCGGCCAGCCCCAGGCTCCGGGCCGCGAGTTCCCCGGTCCGCGCCGTGAACAGCTCCTCGCTGATGCGGGCCCAGCCCGCGTCAGCGACCCGCACGCCCAGATACGTCAGCGGGATCAGCGCCACCGCGACTGAGGACACCGCGGCGACCGCCAGCGCCGGGCGTGGCACGAGCCGCCGCACCCGGCGGCGCACGACGGCCACCGATGCCATGGTCAGGCCAGCCCCGATTCCCTGATCATCTCGACCGTTGTCTGCAGGTCGTCGAGGTCGCCCAGGTCGATGTCCGGGGTGTTCAGCGAGGACAGCTGCGGCAGACCCCGCGCACTGGACACACCGGCCACCAGCGGGTACTCGTACGTCTCCTGGGCGAAGTAGGTCTGTGCCTGACTGCCGAGCAGGTAATCGACGAAGGCGCGGGCGTCAGGATCGTCGTCGGCCCCCTTCAGTACACCGACACCGGAGACATTGACGAGGGCGCCGATGTCCCCGTCCGGGAAGAAGTAATTTTTCGCCTTGAGCGCGTCGACGGAGGTGCCTTTCTCTGTGGCCAGCTCATACACGTAGTAGTGGTTGACCAGCCCCGCGGCGAGCCTGCCGTTGTCGACGTCGGCGACGATCGGCGCGTTGCCCTCTCTGATCTGCGCGTCGTTGGCCTTGTGCCCGTCCAGGAAGTCCTGGGTCCGCTGCTCGCCGTGCTCGACTCGCATCGCGGTGATGAACGCCTGGAACGAGCCGTTGGTCGGCGCGATGCCCACCCTGCCCTTCCACTCCGGCTCGGTCAGCTCGAACACCGACTTCGGCAGGTCGTCCTCGGCCACCTGGCCGACGTTGTACACCATGGTGCGTGAACGGCCGGTCACTCCCACCCACTGCCCGCCCTCGTCCCGGTAGGCGGCCGGTACCTTGTCCAGCACCTCGTCCGGCAGACCGGCGAGCAGATCCTCCCCGGCCACCGCGCCCAGAGCTCCGGCATCCTGGGCGAGGAAGACGTCCGCAGGCGTTCGGCCGCCCTCTTCCTGCAACTGCGCGGCCATGGCGGCCGTATCGCCGTAGCGCACCTCGACGGTAATGCCGGTGGCCTTCTCGAAATCGTCCAGCACGGGCTTGACCAGGGGCCTGCTCCGACCGCTGTACACCGTGATCTCTTCGTCGGAAGCCTGGCCGACCGGCTGCGCTCCCTGACTCTCGCCGCCACAGGCCGCAAGGCTCAGTGCCAGCAGGCTGCTGATGGCGACCGAGGCGGCGACTCTCGGGCTGGTACGCGTGTGGTCACTCACCGGTCCCCTCCCTGAGGCCCGACCCGACTTAGGATAGGCTAACTTTACATCTATTTCGGCATTTATATAGACATCTTCTGGCTAATGCCGAGCAGTCCAGCGCCGCCGGACGCTGTCCTCGTGCTCTGCCTGCTCCAAGGCCAGGTCGCTCCGGTCGAGCGCCTCCCGCAGGCGGGGGATCCAGTGGCGCCGCAGAGCACGCACCCGGTGCCGGGTGCTGATGACTTCCGCGCCCACCAGCTCGGCGGCGGCGTGCGCGGCCGCGTACTCGGCGGCGGCGCGCACGGCACGGCCGTAGGCCGCCTCGGCGTGTACGAGGGCCGTGTTGGTGGGCGCGGCGGCGGTGGGCGGACGGGAGGGTACGGACGTGGAGACCGTCGCCGGATGGCGTACCCCCATGGAGGTGGTCCAGTGCACCGTGACCTCGGCGGCGACGATGCCCGCGGCGGCCGAGTCGAGGGCCTGTTCCCCGCCCAGGAGCAGTCCGCGCAGCAGCCAGCTCTCGGCCTCGGACAGCAGGTCCCGCCATGCGCGCTCGGCTGCCTCCCGCGCACGCAGCAGCCGCTGGTGCTCGGAGCGCAGGATGCGCAGCTTCTGCTCCAGCAGGTCGGCTCCGCGCTCGGCGACATCGAGGCTGTGCCGTAGGCGCAGGCGTCCCGCACGGCCGGGCGGCGTACGGCGGGCGCCGGTCATGGGGACGCCTCCGTGTCCGGGGCGTTTTTCGCTCCGTGGGCGTCGAGGAGGGAGGCAGGGAGCATGGAGAGCTGACTGCGGGGCAGGGTGAGCAGCGCCCGCCAGCCGCGTTCCAGTGAGGTGTCGAGGTCGCGCCGTTCGTCGCTGCGCTGGTCGGCGAAGTCCCGCAGGAACGCCTCCTCATAGTCCAGGTAGCGGCGGTCGGTGGGGCTCAGCGCCGCCTGGCCGACCAGGTCCGCGAGATCGCGCACCTGCCGCGCGCGGGCCAGGGCCGCCAGTAGCTGGGCCGCGACGTCGAGGTGGTCGTCGCGGGTACGGCCGGGCCCTGCGCCCTTGCGCATCAGCCGGGAGAGCGAGGACAGGGCGTCCAGCGGCGGGTACACGCCCCGCGCGTGTGTCCCGGGAGAGAGCACGATCTGGCCCTCGGTGATGTAGCCGGTCAGGTCGGGCACGGGGTGGGTGATGTCACCCGCGGGCATGGTGAGCACCGGCAGCACGGTGACCGAGCCGGGACGGCCCTTGATGCGTCCGCAGCGTTCGTAGAGGGAGGCCAGGTCGCTGTAGAGGTAGCCGGGGTAGGCGCGGCGGGCGGGGATCTCCCCGCGGGCGGCGGAGACCTCGCGAAGGGCTTCGGCGTACGTGGTCATGTCGGTCATCACCACGAGGACGTGGCGTCCCTCGGTGAAGGCGAGGTGCTCGGCGACGGTGAGGGCGATGCGCGGGGTGAGGATCCGTTCGATCACCGGGTCGTCGGCGGTGTTCAGTAGCAGGACGAGTTCTCTGGCCGCGGAGCGTTCCTCCAGGGCGTCGCGCACGAAGGAGGCGTCGGCGTGAGTGAGTCCCATGCCCGCGAAGACGACGCTGAACGCCTCTTCGGCGGCGGTGGCCTGCGCGGCGATCTGAGCGGCGAGTTCCAAGTGCGGCAGTCCGGCCACGGAGAACACTGGCAGTTTCTGTCCGCGTACCAGCGTGGTCAGGGCGTCGACGACCCCGACGCCGGTGAGCACCGGCTCGGACGGCGGTTCGCGCCGCACAGGGTTGATGGGTGCGCCGCCCACCTCGGCGTCGTGGGAACCGAGGACGGGCGGGCCGCCGTCCAGGGGCTCGCCCCGGCCGTCGCAGACCCGGCCGAGCCAGTCCATGCCGACCGGGACGCGCAGTGGGCTGCCCGAGAAGGCCGCGCGGACGCTCTCCGGGTCCATGCCCGCGGTGCCCTCCAGCACCTGGACGACCGCCAGGTCGCGGTCGGCGTCCAGGACCACGCCGTGGCGGCGTTCGCCCGAGGCGAGGGTGATGTGTACGTACTCGTCCCAGCCGATCCCCGCCACGCCTTGGACGATCGCGAGCGGACCCCGAAGTTCACGCACCGATGTGTACTCGACCCAGGCGGACAGGTTCATGGCCGCACGTCCCTCAGCCTGGCGAGCATGGCGTCCCTGCGCGCCGCCACCCCGACCGAGTCATGCGGTCCGGTGTCCTCGCGGGCACGCAGCAGCGGTCCGAAGTCGACCTCCTCGACGGAGGCCGCCGGGACGTCGGCATCGACCAGTTCGCGGCAACGGTCGGCGACGGCGAGGACGGCGTCGGCCAGGGCAGCCGTCTTCTCCGGCCCGCAGTAGGCGTCCCGCTCCGACAGCGCGCTCTGCTGCAGCACGCCCTCTCGGACCAGCCTTCCCGCCAGGACGCTGATGCGCTCCCGCGCGGGCAGGGCAGATCGGAAGAGCACACGTCTGAACTCCAGTCACATCCGTTCA
>CAMLJW010000194.1 GCA_946480485.1 uncultured Streptomyces sp.
TGTCGAACCTCGACGCCAAGCTCCGTGTGTCGACGCGTACGCAGATCGCGTCGCTGCAGCGCCGCCTCGGCATCACCACGGTGTACGTCACCCACGACCAGGTCGAGGCCATGACCATGGGCGACCGGGTGGCCGTACTCAAGGACGGTCTGCTGCAGCAGGTCGACTCGCCTCGCAACATGTACGACCGGCCGGCGAACCTGTTCGTCGCCGGGTTCATCGGCTCCCCGGCCATGAACCTCGTCGAGGTCCCGATCACGGACGGCGGCGTGAAGTTCGGCAACAGCGTGGTGCCGGTCAACCGCGAGGCACTCAAGGCCGCCAGCGACAAGGGTGACCGCACCGTCACCGTCGGCGTCCGTCCCGAGCACTTCGACATCGTCGAGCAGAACGGCGACGCCGCGAAGGCCCTCTCCAAGGAGACCGAGGACGCCCCGGCGGGCCTCGCCGTCTCGGTGAACGTCGTCGAGGAGCTGGGCGCCGACGGCTACGTCTACGGCAGCGCCAAGGTCGGCACCGATCACAAGGACCTGGTCGTCCGCGTCAACGGCCGCGCGGTCCCGGAGAAGGGCGCCATCCTCCACGTGGTGCCGCGTCCGGGCGAGACGCACGTGTTCTCGACCTCCACCGGTGAGCGCCTCTCCGACTGAGGACCGAGCGGAGTCCACCCGAGCCGAGTCCACCTGACTCGTACGAAATGACACCCCATACCGGGCGATTTCCCTCAGGTTGAAGAAAAGTGCCCCGCAGTAGGCTGCGGGGCACTTTTCCTCGTCGCGGAATATCCGACAGACATGGCCATGTCGATCCGCGGACGTCAACCCCGTGTCGAACGTCGAGCACCCGGCCATCCCCCACATTGATTACAGAATGTTGCCTCACCATCACCCCGCGCTACTCTCACTCGGGTGAAGCACTCCACTAACCCATCGACGCGAGGCGGCCGTGGTCCCGCCGGCCGACCGACGCGGCCCGGCCGCGGTCCGGCCCACCGGATCGGCCGTACTCTCGCCCTCGTTCTGCCCGTCGTCCTGGTGCTCTCCGGGACTCTCGCGGTCGCCCAGGTCAACTGGTCGGGGACCAACTCCTCGGCCTCGGTGCTCGCCGCCTCCGCCCAGGACGCCTCCTCACCCGCCATGCCCCGCGCCCCGCAGGACGCTCTGCGCGACAAGCTCCTGGTCGAACTCCAGGAGAAGGGCCCGGGGTTCGCGCTCACGCACCTCCAGGAGGCGGTGAACGACCGCCCGTCACTCGCTGGGCACTGCACCTCCATCGCCCACGCGCTGGGCCGCGCAGCCGTCCGCGCGTACGGCCCGACCCGTGCCCAGGCCTTCGCCCGGCCCGTCTGCGACACCTCCTTCGCCTCGGGCGTCGCGACCCAGACGCATTAAGCGCCGGACTGAACAGCCGGGCCCGAACAACCGGCCCGACCAACCGGACTGAACAGCCGGGCCCAACAGCCGGGCCGAACAAGCCAGGCCGAAACCCGGTCCGCACGACAAGGCTGCACGCACAGCGCCGACACAGCATCCCGGTGTCGATCGTCCCGAAAGAAGCCCCGGAAACCGTGTGCGGGGCGCCACGTACAGTTCGGTCATGACCGATCCGAACGCCGCGTCGCGCCCCGTTCAAGCCGTTGTCCTGGCCGGTGGCCAGGGCTCCCGCCTGCGTCCCTACACTGACGACCGGCCCAAGCCGATGGTGGAAATCCCCGGCACCGGGACGCCGATCATCGGCCATCAACTGGCCTGGCTCGCCGACGAGGGCGTGACGGACGTGGTCGTCTCGTGCGGCCACCTCGCCGAGGTCCTCCAGCAGTGGCTGGAGTCGACCGAGCTCCCGCTCCGCGTCACCACGGTGGTCGAGACGGAGCCTCTGGGCCGCGGCGGCGGCCTCAAGTTCGCCGCCAAGCATCTGCCAAGTCCGGACCGCCCCTGGTACGCGACGAACGGCGACATCTGGACCCGTTTCTCGCTGCGCGACATGGCGGACTTCCACACCGAGCGCGACGCGGTGGCGACCCTCGCGCTGGCCCGCCCGCGGATCCCGTGGGGCGCCGTCGAGACCGACGACTTCGGTCACATCACGGACTTCATCGAGTCCCCGCCGTCGCCGTACGAGATCAACGCCGGCGTCTACGTCTTCACCCCCGGGTTCACCGACCTGCTCCCCGACCTCGGCGACCACGAGCGCGCCACGTTCCCGCGCCTGGCCCGCGAGCGCAGCCTGGCCGGCTACCCGATCCCCCACGGCGCCTACTGGCGGGCCATCGACACCGCGAAGGACCTCACGGAGGCGGCGAAGGAGCTGGCGGCGCTGGGACGTTGAGCCCGGCAGCCCGGCCTCCGAACTGATCCCCGCCGTCCTCAGCAGAACGTACGTCGATGGGCCCCGCACTTGTGAAGCTTGTTGAGTGCGGAGCCCATCTGCGTACTGACCAAAGGACCAACGGCGTTACCCGAGCAGGCCGCCCACCAGCCGGTCCGAGCCGCCTCCGGAACCGCCGCCCGAGCCGGTGCCGCCCGAGCCGCCGGAGGAACCCGTCCCGCTCGTGCTGCCGCCGCCCGGGGAGGACGGGCCAGCGCTGGTGCTGGGCGCCTGCGGTGGGGCCGACTGCTGGGCAGGGCCCTGTCCGGCGCCCTGGGTCTGGCTGGGCCGGCCGGCGCCGGCGGTGACGGACTCGCGGGCCCCGCCGGGCGTGGACGAGGCACCACCTGAGGGGCTCGCCGACGTCGCGCCCTGGGTGGGCGAGTTGGCGGCCGAGGGGCTCTGCCTGTCGCGGCCCCTGCCGGGCCCATCGGGAAGCGGGGAGCCCGGGAGTTCGTTGCGTGGGGCCTCGCCGGGGCCGGGGACGACCACGCGGTCGGCGTCGCGCACGGCGCCGCCGAGCAGCGAGCCGACCAGCAGCGTGAGTCCAGCGACGACGGTCGCGACAGCTGCGCCCCTGCGCAGTACGCGGCGGCGCAGCTCCCAGATCTCGGCGCGCGGCCCGAGCCTGCGCCAGGCCTCACCGGAGAGGCGGCTGTCGATGGAGTAGACGGGGGCACCCGCGATGATCAGTGGGGACCAGGCGGCGAGGTAGATGATGTCCGGCGCGTCGTAGACGGGGACGGTCTTCCAGCTGACGGTGAGGATCAGCGCCCCGGACAGCATCGCGCCGGCGACGGCGGCGGCCCGCTGCCACAGGCCCAGCACGGTGAGGACGCCGACGATCACCTGGAAGAAGGCGATGAGGAGTCCGGCTCCGACGGGGTGCTGCAGCGCGAACTGGCGCATCGGTTCGGCCAGCTCCCAGGGATGCAGCGAGTTCAGCCACTTGACCATGGAGCCGCGCTCGCCACCGTCGAAGTAGACGGGGTCGCAGAGCTTGCCCATACCGGCGTAGATGGAGATGAAGCCGAGGAAGACGCGCAGGGGGAGCAGGACGACGCCGAGGTTCAGGCGCCGGTCGGGGTAGTACGCGTGCCGCACGGGCTCGGCGCGGTGCGACTTGAGCCGGACGTCGCCGCTGGACTCGGTCCCGGCCCTGTACTCGTAGGAGTCGTCCCCATACGAGTCGGCCTGATACGCGTCGGCCTCGAACTCGCCCGGCGCGTGCGGGGGTTCCTTGATCTCCCCGTACGCGCTGGCTGCCGAGCGCATCCTGGGCAGGATGCGGGCCCCGGTGTCACCAGGACCGCCGACGGTGGGGGTCGCGACGGTGACGTCGGCGTCGTAGCCGCGGCCGGAGCCGTATGCGCCGGAGTCATACGCTCCGTCGCCGAATCCGCCGTCACCGTATCCCCCGTCGCCGAATCCGCCGTCGCCGTATGCCTGTTTTCCCTCCATGCTGAGGCGCGGGATGACCCGCGTCGCACCGGCGTCGCCCGTCGGGACCTCGGCGCCGTGGTACACGCTCGTGTTCCGCACGGCTTGCAGCAGCCGGGTGGCGCCGGTGTCGTCGGGTGCGGACCTCCCGCTCCAGACAACGGGTGCGCGGCGGCGGGCGGCGGCGGCCGTGCCGACGACGCGGACGCGCGCGGTGTTCTCGGTGGAGCTCACGTGCCGTGCGACAGGCGGGGACTGCCTGCGCGACGGAGTGTTGAGCTGCACACGGAAGCTCGCATGATTGACGATGACCTGCGCCGGATCGCTCGGCACCTTCACCATGCTCAGCGCGGGAGCGTCGTCGTAGCCCAACGAGCGGTCCCCCGTGGGTGTGCGGGGTGTTCTGGTGTCCACACTCATCTAACCGAGTGACGTGTCGTTAGGACACTGTTTTGACCCCGCCGATCTGTCCGGACCGCGTCAAGATCACACCGACCGCCCGGATTGCCACGGGGACGCCTTTCGGGCCGCCCCCGGGTACGGGCCAAACGGCCTCAGGCGCGCCGCCGCGAGGCCTCGTACAACACAACTCCCGCCGCCACACCGGCATTCAGCGACTCCGCACCACCCGGCATCGGAATCCGCACCCGGAAGTCACAGGTCTCGCCCACGAGTCGGGACAGGCCCTTGCCCTCGCTGCCGACGACGAGGGCCACGGGGCCCGCGAGGGCCTCGAGGTCGCCGAGTTCCATCTCGCCGTCGGCGGCCAGGCCGACGACGATGATGCCCGCCTTCTTGTACGCCTCCAGGGCGCGCGTCAGGTTGGTGGCGCGCGCGACCGGCGTGCGGGCGGCGGCACCGGCGGAGGTCTTCCAGGCGCCCGCGGTCATGCCGGCGGCGCGACGCTCGGGCACGACGACGCCGTGGCCACCGAAGGCCGACACGGAACGCACGACGGCGCCGAGGTTGCGCGGGTCCGTCACGCCGTCGAGCGCGACGATCAGTGGATCCTGTCCCTCGTCGTACGCGGCGGCGGCGAGGTCCTCGGGGTGCGCGTACTCGTATGGCGGGACCTGGAGGACGAGGCCCTGGTGGTTCAGGCCGTTGGTCATACGGTCGAGCTCGGGACGGGGGGCCTCCATGAGGTGGATGCCGCCGCGCTCGCCGGCGAGCCGGAGCGCCTCGCGCACCCGCTCGTCGTTGTCGATGAACTGCTGGACGTAGAGCGTGGTCGCGGGCACGCCCTCGCGGAGCGCCTCGACGACCGGGTTGCGGCCGACGACCAGTTCGGACGTGGACCTGCCGCCCCGGCCCTTGGGCGCGGGGCGTCCGGTGACGCGGCGCACCTTGGCCTGCGCGGCGCGCTGCTTGGCGTGCCCCTTGCGCATCTCGGCGGGCGGAGTGGGGCCCTTGCCCTCGAGGCTCCGGCGCCGCTGGCCGCCACTGCCGACCTGCGCGCCCTTCTTGCCGGACATGCGACGGTTGTTTGCGGCCATGACCTACCTGTCTCTGTTCTCTGTGATGCGTATGTCGTACTGGTGTCTACTGCACGAGTATGAAGGGTGCTGCCGCCCAAAGAGCCGGGGCGGCACATCCTCTCCGACCTCGGTGCTCTCGGTTTTTCCTCAGCGCTGGCCGAGCGTCCAGCGCGGACCCTGGGGGCTGTCCTCGATGACGAGGCCCGACTGGTTCAGCTGATCGCGGATAGCGTCGGCGGTGTCCCAGTCCTTGCGGACGCGGGCGGCCTCGCGCTGGCCGAGGACCATGCGTACGAGAGTGTCGACGACGCCGTGCAGATCCTGGCCGCGGTCACTCTCGCCGGCCCAGTGCGCCTCGAGCGGGTCGAGGCCGAGGACGCCGAGCATGGCCCGGACCTCCGCCAGCCGGGCGACGGCCGCTTCCTTGTCGTCAGCGGCGAGCGCGGAGTTGCCCTGCCGGACGGTGGTGTGCACGATGGCGAGGGCTTGAGGCACCCCCAGGTCATCGTCCATGGCCTCGGCGAAGGCGAGCGGCACCTCGGCCGTGGGCTCGACCGGGCCCCCCGCCATCTCGATGACGCGCTGCACGAAGCCCTCGATGCGCGCGAACGCCGACTCGGCCTCACGCAGGGCTTCTTCGCTGTACTCGATGGTGGAACGGTAGTGCGGGGTGCCGAGATAGTAGCGGAGCACGATGGGCCGCCAGTGCTTGACCATCTCGCTCACGAGGACGGAGTTGCCCAGCGACTTGGACATCTTCTCGCCGCTCATGGTGACCCACGAGTTGTGGACCCAGTACTGCGCGAAGTCGTCGCCGTAACCCCTGGCCTGAGCGATCTCGTTCTCGTGGTGCGGGAAGATCAGGTCGATGCCGCCGCCGTGGATGTCGAAAGCAGAGCCCAGGTACTTGTGGGCCATCGCGCTGCACTCCAGGTGCCAGCCGGGCCGACCGCGCCCCCACGGCGTCTCCCAGCTGGGCTCGCCGGGCTTGACGGCCTTCCACATGGCGAAGTCCCGCGGGTCCCTCTTCCCCGTCTCGCCCTCCTCGGAGGGCTGGCGCAGGTCGTCCAGGTCCTGGTTGGAGAGGGAGAGGTAGCCGGGGAGCGAGCGCACGTCGAAGTAGACGTTCCCGTCGGCCTCGTAGGCGTGCCCGCGCTCGATGAGCGTGCGCATCATCTCGACCATCTCGGTGATGTGACCCGTGGCGCGGGGCTCGTACGTCGGCGGCAGGCATCCGAGGACGGCGTACCCGTCGTTGAACGCGCGTTCGTTCTCGTAACCGATCGACCACCACGGCCGGTTCTGCTCTGCGGACTTCTTGATGATCTTGTCATCGATGTCCGTGACATTGCGGACGAACGTCACGTCGTAGCCGCGGTAGGCGAGCCAACGGCGCATGATGTCGAAGTTGAGCCCCGACCGGATGTGCCCGATGTGGGGGGCGGCCTGCACGGTGGCACCACACAGGTAGATCGAGACGCAACCCGGGGTGAGCGGGGCGAAGTCACGGATCTGCCGGGCGCTGGTGTCGTACAGCCGAATAGTCACCACTCCAGAGTAGTGGGCCGCGGCGGTGCCCCACGCCGTGTGCCTCCGGCGGTTGGCCGTCTCGCCCAGGTCGGTGGCTGAGCGGGGCGGGTGCCTCCGGCGGTCTGGTCGCGTCTTGCCTGTCGGGCTGGTGGGTGGTCGGGGCCGTGTGCCGGTACCTCTGCCCGTCCCCGCGGCGGCGTTCGGCCCCGCGGCGGGTGCACGGTGAACGTTTCCTGATCGAAGCCGTGAGCGACGGGCGCTGACGCACCGGCACACGACCTCTCCCGCCGATGGGCGACTGCGGGCTGGTGGGAGGGCGCCCCGTCAGCGGGGGCGGGGCTGTGACATGTTCCCGTCCCTGGGGGCGGAGCCCCCAGGGACGGGAACGGGTAGGGAAAGCGGGGTCAAAACCTCTGGGTCAGCCCGTACGTACCACGAGCGCCGTCGCGATCGCCATCAGGCCCTCGCCGCGGCCCGGAAAGCCGAGGCCGTCGGTCGTGGCGCCGGACACCGAGACCGGCGCCCCCACCGCGTCGGACAGAAGCGTCTGCGCCTCGTCGCGACGCTTGCCGATCTTGGGGCGGGGGCCGACGACCTGGACGGCGACGTTGCCGACGACGAAGCCCGCGCCACGGACGATGCGGGCGGCCTCGGCGAGGAGGGTGACACCGCAGGCACCTGCCCACTCGGGCCGCCCCGTACCGAAGTGGGCACCGAGATCGCCCAGCCCGGCCGCTGAGAACAGCGCGTTGCACGCTGCGTGCGCGACGACGTCCGCGTCGGAGTGGCCGGCCAGCCCCGGCCCCTCGCCGTCCCACTTGAGGCCCGCGCACCACAACTCGCGCCCCTCCTCGAAGGCGTGGATGTCGGTACCGATACCGACCCGCGGCAGCGGAGGCGGAGGCGGAGAAATCTCAGAAGCCATCGTTCGCCCTCCTGCGAGCCAGGACCGCCTCCGCGAGGACCAGGTCAAGCGGCCGCGTGACCTTGAAGGCCTCCTCGTGCCCTAGCACCACCACGACCGGCTTGCCGAGCTGCTCGACCATGCTGGCGTCGTCGGTGACACCGTTCGTGACGGTCTCGTGGGCGTGCATCAGGGTGTCCCGGTCGAAGCCCTGCGGAGTCTGCACGGCACGCAGCCGGGCCCGCTCGAACGTCGCGACCACCGGCTCGGGCGAGCCGTCGGCACGCGGCTCGACCTCTTTGACGGTGTCCGCGAGAGGCAGCGCCGGTACGACGGCGGGGGCCCCGTCGCGTACCGCCTCGATGACCGCGTCGACCGTATCGACGGGCACCAGCGGGCGGGCAGCGTCGTGCACGAGCACGATGTCGATCCCGGGCGGCAGTGCGTCGAGGCCGAGCCGCACGGACTCCTGTCGGGTGGCGCCGCCGGGGACGACCAGGAAGTCCGTGCGCTCGGGGAGCGTGTGCGCGTCGAGCAGCGTCTTGACCTCGGCGTTGCCGTCGGGCGGAGCCACGACGACGACCAGTGAGACGGCGCGGGACGCGGCCATGGCGCGTACCGCATGGATGAGCATGGGAGTGCCGTTCAGCGCGCGAAGCGCTTTGGGAGCACCCGGACCGAGGCGCACGCCTCGACCCGCGGCCGGAATCACGGCCGCAGTCCGGGCGCCCGAAGGCGAAGGACGCGAATCGTCAGACATCGGTTCCTGTCAGGTTTGTGTGCTCGGCCGACATGGGTATGGCCACAGCGTGCCGGGCGCGACGCCTTGACCGGACCCTTCCGTGACATCTGGTCGAGCCAGCTGCCCGGGCCCGGCACGCCAAGTATCGGGGCCGGAAGAGATTGCGCGAGAAGATCTCCACAGCCTCCGATATACGCCCGTCCGGCGCCCGGGTACGAACATGCCGCAGCGCCCGGCGACAATAATCACGTCATCGGGCACCGCGGCATCTCAGTTGCGCCGGACTGCTCGTCTCGCCTCTGGCCGGGAAGCGATCAGAGTGCGACGGGCGTCAGGACGCGAGGACCTCGTCGAGCAGAGCCTCGGCCTTGTCCTCGTTCGTGTTCTCCGCGAGGGCGAGTTCGCTCACCAGGATCTGCCGAGCCTTGGCGAGCATGCGCTTCTCACCGGCGGAGAGGCCACGCTCACGCTCGCGACGCCACAGGTCACGGACAACTTCCGCAACCTTGATGACATCGCCCGAGGCGAGCTTCTCGAGATTTGCCTTGTAACGACGCGACCAGTTCGTGGGCTCCTCGGCATACGGCGCGCGCAGCACCTCGAAGACCCGGTCCAGCCCGTCCTGACCGACCACATCACGCACGCCGACGAACTCCGCATTGTCCGCTGGCACACGCACCGTCAGGTCGCCCTGGGCGACCTTCAGCACCAAGTAGGTCTTGTCCACGCCTTTGATCTGACGAGTTTCGATGGCCTCGATCAGCGCGGCCCCGTGATGGGGATAGACCACGGTGTCGCCAACCTTGAACGTCATGTGACAGGTACCCCTTCCGTGGCTATCCAGGGTAACACG
>CAMLJW010000195.1 GCA_946480485.1 uncultured Streptomyces sp.
GGACGTCGCCGACGATGGGCACGTCGGCGGTGCGGTTCTTGCCGATCTCGGCCGGATCGATGTCGGCGTGGACGATCTTGGCGTAGGGGGCGAAGCTGTCCAGCTTGCCGGTGACGCGGTCGTCGAAGCGGGCTCCGAGGGCGACGATCAGGTCGGCCCTCTGCAGCGCGGTGACGGCGGTGACCGAACCGTGCATGCCCGGCATTCCCACGTGCAGCGGGTGGCTGTCGGGGAATGCGCCGAGCGCCATCAGCGTGGTGGTGACGGGCGCTTGGGTGACCTCCGCGAGGACCTTCAGCTCGGCGGTCGCGTGCGCCTTGAGGACGCCGCCGCCGACGTAGAGGACGGGCCGCTCGGCCTGGGTGATCAGCTTGGCGGCCTCGCGGATCTGCTTGGCGTGCGGCTTGGTCACCGGGCGGTAGCCGGGCAGCTCGTGGGCGGGCGGCCACTGGAAGGTGGTACGCGCCTGGAGGGCGTCCTTGGCGATGTCCACCAGGACCGGGCCGGGGCGGCCGGTGGAGGCGATGTGGAAGGCCTCGGCGATGGTCCGCGGGATGTCCTCGGCCTTGGTGACCAGGAAGTTGTGCTTGGTGATCGGCATGGTGATGCCGACGATGTCCGCCTCCTGGAAGGCGTCCGTGCCGATCGCCTTGGAGGCGACCTGGCCGGTGATCGCGACCAGCGGCACGGAGTCCATGTGCGCGTCGGCGATCGGTGTGACCAGGTTGGTGGCTCCGGGGCCCGACGTCGCCATGCAGACACCGACCCTGCCGGTGGCCTGCGCGTAACCGGTGGCCGCGTGACCAGCGCCCTGCTCGTGCCGGACCAGCACATGGCGCACCCGGGTGGAGTCCATCAGCGGATCGTAGGCCGGGAGGATCGCGCCGCCGGGGATGCCGAATACCGTCTCGGCTCCGACCTCCTCGAGAGAACGGATGAGGGACTGCGCACCCGTGACGTACTCGGGCGCGGACTGCCCTCCGGAACGGGGCCGCGGCTGCGGATGGTGGGCCCCGGTGGCCTGCTCGCTCATCGGCATTCTCTTCTCGATGCTGAGGGTTTTTGCAAAGTTTGTGCGGTGTACGACTGGCGCCCGTGCAACAAAAAACCCCTCGTGCCGTGAGGCAAGCGAGGGGAGCGCGTCGGGTGCGGTCGCTGGGAGTACCGGTTCATTCGGTCGGGTCATTCCCAGCTCAGCCGACGCGCTTTCCACGTACGAGAATTCGTGTGCGCATGGCACAGACCCTCTCCCCGGCATGCTGCGCCTGTCAAGTTGGTGGGACAGGGGTCTCATGATGTGAGCGTAGGGCCGTCCCGGTCCCGTGCGCTCCCGGCGAGCCGCCGGCCGTAGGGGCACCAGCGCCCCCACCTGCGTAGACCCCGGCCACGCCGCCGCCCACGAAGACCGGCCCGGCCGGGCTGCCCGGCACGGAGTAGTGACCGGAAGCAAGCGCACGGCGCAGCCGGTACTCGTCGAGAGGTTCGGAGAACGCCCTGCCCTGGCCGTGCGTGCACCCCATCTCACGCAGGGCGACGACCTGCTCGGGCCGGTCCACGCCGTCCGCCTCGGACTGCAGTCCCAGGTCGCCCGCGATACGGAGCAGCCCGCTGGTGATCTTGTGCAGACGGGCCGACTCCACGACGCCCTCGACCAGACCGCGGTCGAGCCTCATGACGTCGACGGGCAGGCGCCGCAGTGCGGTGATCGCCGCGTAGCCGCCGCCGAAGCCGTCCAGGGCGATCCGGACGCCGAGGCGCCTGAGCGCGTTCAGACGGCGCTCGAGGTCGTCCAGTGAGACCCGTTGGTCCGTTTCGGCCAGCTCGATGACCAGGGCCCCGGAGGCCAGGCCGTGCCGGGTCAGCAGAGTCTCGATGCGGCTGAGGGGCATGGACCGGTCGAGGAGCCGACGCGCCGTCATCCGGACGGCGACAGGCACGGCGAGTCCGGTGGCGGCGCGCTCGGCGGCCTGCTCGACGGCCTCCTCCAGCATCCAGCGGCCGAGCTCGGCGGTGCGGTCACTGTCCTCGGCGACGCGCAGGAACTCGGCGGGTGTGAACAGCACATCCTGGGCCGAACGCCAGCGCGCCTGCGCGGAGACCGTCGTGATCCGGCCGGTGCACAGGGAGACCACCGGCTGGTGCAGCAGCGCGAACTCACCGTCGTGCGGGGCGGCGCGCAGCCGGGTCGCCAGCTCCGCCTTCCGTGCGACGTCCTGCTGCATCTGTGGCGCGTACAGCTCGACACGGCCCTTGCCCGCGGCCTTGGCGCGGTACATCGCGAGGTCGGCGTTGCGCAGCAGCTCGCCCGCGCCGAGGCCCGGTTCTGCGAAGGCGACACCGATGGACGCGGCGACCCGGACATCGTTTCCGTCGATGGAGTACGGCTGCGAGAGGGTGACGCGGAGGCGGTCGGCGAGCTCGAAGATCTGATGCTCGCGCGCGGTGTGGTCGCGGGTGCCGTCGCCGACGATGAGGGCCGCGAACTCGTCGCCGCCGAGCCGGGAGGCGGTGTCCCCCTGGCGTACCGCGTCCTGGAGTCTGCGGGCTGCCTGGATGAGGAGCGCGTCGCCGGCCTGGTGCCCGATCGTGTCGTTGACTGCCTTGAAACCGTCGAGATCGATGAAGAGGACGGCGGTGCGGCGGTCGGAGGCGCGGCAGCCGGAGAGGGCCTGTCCGACGCGCTTGGTGAACAGGGCGCGGTTGGGCAGGTCGGTGAGCGGGTCGTGCTCGGCGTTGTGCTGCAACTGGGCCTGCAGCCGCACCCGCTCGGTCACGTCACGGCTGTTGAAGATGAGGCCGCCGTGGTGCCGGTTCACCGTCGACTCGACATTGAGCCAGCCGCCGTCGCCGGACTTGAAACGGCACTCGATGCGAGTGGTGGGCTCGTCGGCCGGACTGGCGGCGAGGAACCGGCGCACCTCGTGCACCACGCAGCCGAGATCCTCGGGATGGATGAGCGAGGCGAGCTCACAGCCGACGAGTTCCTCGGCGTCCCGCCCGTAGACCCCGGCGGCGGCCGGGCTGACGTACCGGAGGGTGCCGTTCGGGGCGGCGATCATGATGACGTCGCTGGAGTCCTGCACCAGGGAGCGGAAGTGGTTCTCTTTTTCCGCCAGTTCCTGCGTGAGGGTGATGTTGTCGACAAGCATGATGCCCTGGCGTACGACGAGTGCGAGGACGACCGTGCCGCCGGTGATGAGCACCACGCGGTCGACTGTGCGGCCGTTGAGCACGTTGTAGAGGATGCCCAACGTGCAGACGGCCGCGGCCAGATAGGGCGTGAGCGCCGCCAGCGAACCGGCGATGGGCCGGTTGGCCGGATACCTGCTGAGACCTTCCTGGAGGGGCACCAGTGCCGGTTGTCCGTGGCGGGGCTCTGGCGCATGGTCGACCACCACGCGCGCGCGCCCCTCTACTTCCGCCTGTCCGTGTCGCTGCCCCACCCAGGGGGCGTAGGCGAGCAGCAGTGACCCGGCCAACCAGCCGGCGTCGAGCAACTGCCCGGAGCGGTAGCTGCTGTGCAGCAGTGGTGAGGTGAACAGCGCGTCGCACATCACCGTCACGGCGAGTGCGCCGATCGCGGTGTTCACCGCTGACCGGTGCACGGGCGAACGCCTGAAGTGCAGCGCCAGCACCATGCTCACCAGCGCGATGTCCAGCAGGGGGTACGCGAGTGACAGCGCGGTGTGCGCGACGCTCGGCTTCTCCGCCATGGCCGCCTGGGCGAGCGCGAGGCTCCAGGCCAGCGTGAGCAGCGAGCCGCCGATCAGCCAGGCGTCCAGCGCCAGACAGACCCAGCCGGCCTTGCTCACCGGTCGCTTGGCGAGCACGAGCAGTCCCACGATGGCCGGCGGCGCGAAGCACAGGAAGAACAGGTCGGCGCAGCTCGGGCTGGGCACCGGTCGGCCCAGGACGACTTCGTACCATCCCCAGACGAAATTGCCCGCGGCCGTCATCGCGGAGGAGAGTGCGAACAGCAGCCACGCGGGTCGAAAACGGCTGTGGGGAGTGCGGGCGTAGAGGAAGCAGGACACGGCCGCGGCGGCGGCCGCCGCGCTCAGCCCGAAGTCGCCCATGACCAGCGCGAGAGTCCCCGAGCCCCAGCCGAACGCGGCACCGACGGCGTATCCCGCGCACACCAGGGCCAGTACGAGCTGCGGGACCAGGCTCGCCCTGCCGCCGGCCACCCGGCGGCGGGCCGGCGGTGCCCCCGGGGAGCTCACTGTGTCTCTCCGGTCCGCTCCCCCGAGTCCCTCTGGTCCCGGTGTGCCGGATGGGTGTGTCGCCTGCGGGCGCTGTGCCTGCGGTGGTGGTGAGAGCAGTGACCGCGCTCGCTCGATACACGCCGGGGTCGCTGTCGGCGGCTCCGCTGCGTCTGATCGTTGGTCCATAGGCCGTGCATCGCCCGTCGCCCCCCTGGCAGTCTGCCGTCTCGTCCCCGGCGCCGAACGGTGCGCGGCGCATCCCCTGTCGGGACGATACACCAGTCGTCACTCAGGGGCATAGCCCCTTTACCCTCCGTGACGACGCAGTGCCATTCGCACGCTGACCCGCATCCAGGAGACTGCGGAGGTGGCCGCAGAGGCCTACGCGCCCGTAGTGAGGACAACGTTTCGCAGCGGCTTACCGTTCACGAAACGGTTGAACTGGTCAACCAGGAGCCGCTTGGCGCGCGGCGGGAACGCGGACGTCGGGCCGCCCACGTGCGGACTGATGAGTACTCCCGGCGCATGCCCCAACGGGTGCCCCTTGGGCAGCGGCTCGGGATCGGTGACATCCAGGGCCGCCCTGATCCGGCCACTCTCCAGCTCGGCGAGGAGCGCCTCGGTGTCGACGACGCCGCCCCGGGCGACATTCACGAGCAGCGCGCCGTCCTTCATCCGCGCCAGGAAGTCGGCGTTCGCCAAGCCCTTCGTCTGCTCGGTGAGGGGTGTGATGAGCACCACGACGTCAAAGTCCGGGAGCAGTCCTGGCAGTGCCGTGATCGGATGCACCTGGCCGCGCTCCGTCTCGCGTGCGGAGCGCGCGACACGCGCCACCCGCCCGACCTCGAAGGGCGCGAGCCGGTCCTCGATGGCGGAGCCGACCGAGCCGTAGCCGACGATCAGGACGGACTTGTCGGCGAGCGCGGGACGGAAACCGGACCGCCACTCCTCATGGTCCTGCCCGCGCACGAAGTCGGGGACGCCTCGCAGCGAAGAGAGGATCAGCGTGAGCGTGAGCTCGGCCGTACTGGCGTCGTGCACCCCGCGCGCATTGCACAACTGCACGCCCTTGGGCAGCAGTTCCAGGCCCGGCCGGACGTGGTCGATACCGGCCGACATCGTCTGCACCACCTGGACGGACGTCATCTCGGCCATGGGGCGCACCGAGATGTCGCTGCTCTTCATATAGGGCACGACGTAGAGCGCGCAGTCGGCGGGATCGGCGGGAAAGCCCTGCTCACCGTCCCAGAAAAGATAGTTGAGGCCCTCGGGGAGGCCTTCGATGTCGTCTGCGTCGAAGGGAAGCCACACGTCGGGAGTCATGCTCAGGAGGCTATGCGAAGCGCCTGTAGAGGCAGAGGTTAGTTTGGGGAACCGGGAAAGGGAGGACACAGCCAGGTGGACCGCAGGACGATCGGCGCGGCTGCGCTCGAAGTGGGGGCCGTGGGCCTCGGCTGCATGCCGATGAGCTGGGCGTACTCGGGTTCTCGGCAGCGGGGCGACGAGTCGCTGCGGACCGTGCACGCGGCCCTCGACCGGGGCTCGACTCTCCTCGACACCGCCGACATGTACGGGCCCTTCACCAACGAGCTGCTGGTGGGCCGGGTACTGAGGGAGCGGCGTCCGGATGCCTTCGTCTCCAGCAAGTGCGGGCTGCTGGTGGGCAAGCAGCACATCGTGGCCAACGGCCGTCCCGGATATGTGAAGCGGGCCTGCGACGCCTCGCTGCGGCGCCTGCAGACGGACGTCATCGACCTGTATCAGCTGCATCGCGCGGACCCCGAGGTGCCGGTGGAGGAGACCTGGGGGGCGATGGCGGAGCTCGTGTCGGCGGGGAAGGTGCGGGCGCTCGGGCTGTGCGCGGTGGGCGCCCGCTCGGGCCGCCACTCCGGGGCACGCCTGCACGACGGAACGATCCGGCAGCTGGAGCGAGTGCAGCAGGTCTTCCCGGTGAGCGCGGTGGAGGCCGAGCTGTCGGTGTGGTCGCCGGAGGCGCTGGACGGGCTGCTGCCGTGGTGTGAGGCACGCGGCGTCGGCTTCCTGGCGGCGATGCCGCTCGGCAACGGCTTCCTGACCGGGACACTCACGCCCGGCGAGGGCTTCGAGCCCGACGACATACGCGCCCGGCACCCACGCTTCACCGCCGAGATGATGGCCGCGAACCAGCCGATCGTGGCGGGTCTGCGCCGCATCGCCCGGCGGTACCGCGACGCGGCCGGTGACGACGCCACCCCGGCACAGGTGGCCCTCGCCTGGGTGCTCGCACAGGGGCCGCACGTGGTGCCGGTGCCGGGCGCCAAGCGCGAGCGCTGGGCCGCCGAGAACGCGTGGGCCGCCGCGCTTCGACTGTCCGCGAAGGACCTCGCGGAGGTGGCGGAGCTGCCTCGGGCTCAGGGGTCTTGGGATTGAGCGGGCGGTCGCCGCAGGTGATGGCTGGGGCTGGGGCGAGGCCTCGGGGGGCAAGGCGGGGCAGTCTCGTCGAGACTGAGGACGCACTGAGGACGCACTGGCGGCCCGCGCAATGAGCGAGGGTGGTATCTGGGACTGGTATCTGAGACTGGTATCTGGGACTGCGTACAGGTCTCGCCGCAATCCGTGTTCGGAGATCGGGAACCTGTGAGCGGGTTGCGGTGTATGAGAAGGAGAAGCTGCCGCGTCGAAGGGATCCTGATCGTGCAACGTCGAGCTGTGACCGCCGTGTTGGCCACGGCCGTCCTTCTGCTGACGGCCGGGTGCTCGTCGGACGACGACGGACGGGCCGGTGGCACTACGTCCTCGCCGATCGCCTCGCAGCCGGGCGCCTCGCCGTCGGGCACCCGCAGGACGGAGGAGGACGCCGCGCCCGCGAAGGGCTCGGCGAAGGTCGTGCGGACGGTCACCGAGGACCTGAAGACGCCGTGGGGCCTCGCGCCGTTGCCCGGCGAGGACGCCCTGCTGGTGTCGTCGCGGGACGAGGGCACGATCCTTCGCGTCGACACGAAGACCGGCAAGAAGACGGAGCTCGGGACGGTGCCGGGGGTCTCCCCCGCCGGCGAGGGAGGTCTGCTGGGCATCGCGCTCTCCCCCGAGTACGCCTCGGACCACATGATCTACGCGTACTTCACCAGCGCCTCGGACAACCGGATCGTGCGGATGCCGTACGACGCGGAGAAGCCGCAGGGCGAGCAGCTGGGCGCCCCCGACACGATCCTGCGGGGCATCCCGAAGGGCACGAACCACAACGGCGGCCGTCTCGCCTTCGGCCCCGACAAGATGCTGTACGCGACGACCGGCGAGAGGCACGAGGGCCCGCTGGCGCAGGACAAGAGGTCACTGGGTGGCAAGATCCTTCGCATGACACCGGAGGGGGAGCCGGCTCCGGGCAATCCGTTCGGCGACTCGGTCGTCTACTCGTACGGGCACCGCAACGTCCAGGGGCTCGCCTGGGACAGCAAACAGCGCCTGTGGGCCTCGGAGTTCGGCCAGGACACCTGGGACGAGCTGAACCAGATCCGGCCCGGCGGCAACTACGGCTGGCCCGATGTGGAAGGCAAGGCCGGCGACTCCAAGTACATAGACCCGGTGGCACAGTGGCGCGTGGCCGAATCCTCCCCGAGCGGTATAGCCATCGCGGAGGGCTCGGTGTGGATGGCGGGGCTGCGCGGCGAGCGACTCTGGCGCATCCCGCTGCAGGGCACGACGGCCGCGGCGGAACCGCAGGCGTTCTTCGAGGGCGACTACGGCCGCTTGCGCACGGTGCTCTCTGCGGGCGGCGACAAACTGTGGCTGATGACCAGCGAGACGGACGGCCGGGGGACCCCGGACTCGGAGGACGACAGGATTCTCGAACTGGAGGTGAAGTAGGCGGCTGCTCGCTCAGTCCTCGGGCGGATCCACTGGCGACTCGGGCTGCGCCTGCACCGGCAGACGTACGACCACCTTGCCGGAGGACAGGTCTATCGGCCCGCGTCCCGGGTCTCCGTCGTCGAGGTCCACATGTGTCAGCTCCAGCCGCTTGCGTTCGTCCTCGGTGTGCTTGCGGCCTGGTGCGAAGAGCTCCTCGATCATGTTGAACACGGTGCCTCCTCGGCCCGGGGTCCTGTACAGCGTAGGCCTCACCCCCGCCGCGTGGGCAGTGGAACGCCGGCCGGGCTGAATAATCCAGCCCGGCCGGCGTTCAGATGTGTTCCCGAGAGGCCAGATCCCGAGGGTTCGGATCCCGAGGTTCAGCCCTCGACGCCCAGCTTCTCCAGGATCAGCTCCTTGACGCGGGCCGCGTCGGCCTGACCCCGCGTGGCCTTCATGACCGCGCCCACAAGGGCGCCCGCCGCGGCCACCTTGCCGCCGCGGATCTTGTCCGCGATGGCCGGGTTGCCGGCGATGGCCTCCTCGACGGCGGTCGTCAGGGCACCTTCGTCAGAGACCACCTTCAGGCCGCGCTTCTCGACGACCTCGTCCGGGGCGCCCTCGCCCGCGAGGACGCCCTCGATGACCTGGCGGGCCAGCTTGTCGTTGAGGTCGCCGGCCGACACCAAGGCGGCGACCCGGGCGACCTGCTCGGGCGTGATCGGCAGTTCGTCGATCGCTCGGCCCGACTCGTTGGCGTGACGGGCCAGTTCGCCCATCCACCACTTGCGGGCCGAGGACGAGTCGGCGCCCTCGTCGATCGTGGCGGCGATCAGGTCGACCGCGCCCGCGTTCAGGATCGACTGCATGTCGTGGGCGGAGATGCCCCACTCCTCGCGCAGCCGGTTGCGGCGTACCCGCGGCAGCTCGGGCAGGCCCGCCCGCAGCTCCTCGACCCACTCGCGGGCCGGAGCGACCGGGACGAGGTCCGGCTCGGGGAAGTAGCGGTAGTCCTCCGCCTCTTCCTTCACGCGGCCCGAGGTCGTCGACCCCGTGTCCTCGTGAAAGTGCCGGGTCTCCTGGATGATCGTGCCGCCCGAGGACAGTACGGCCGCGTGCCGCTGGATCTCGAAGCGGGCCGCACGCTCCACGCTGCGCAGCGAGTTGACATTCTTCGTCTCGGAGCGCGTACCGAACTTCTCGACACCGTGCGGGCGCAGCGACAGGTTCACGTCGCAGCGCATCTGGCCCATCTCCATGCGGGCCTCCGACAC
>CAMLJW010000196.1 GCA_946480485.1 uncultured Streptomyces sp.
GACTGGCCAGGGGGGTCGAGGCGTTCCGTGGGACCGGCGAAGGACAGGAACAGGTTCCGGGTGGCGAGCAGCCAGGTGCCGTCCACCCTACGGAACGTGTCTTCGTAATGCCCCACTTGAGCCGGAGGCCGGGGCGGCGCCATGCCCTCGGAGTAGCCGTCGACCCGGTACGTGGCGAAGTAGGTGGTGGCAACGGCCGTTTCCGGAGAGGTCACGGTGGCCAGGATGTTGGTGCACATACGACGCGACAGCCGGTCCGCGGGCCGTCCGCCGAAGTAGTCACGAAGAGCATCGCGGCCCGCTATGCGGCGATCGCCAGCGGGCCATTCCCAGATCCCGTCCGGCGTGAACAGGTCCGCCACCGAGCTCGGGTCCCCAAGGTCGAGCCGACGGACGAACTCGACGATCAGCCGCTCACAGGCCCGCTCGGCGATCAGACGTTCCATCGGGTCAAGAGTGTCAGAAGTCATGATCAACTCATATCAGACCGTTCATGGAAGCGGGAGGCTTCCCCGATCGGCTTTCAGCGCGTACGCCGCGCCCCTGCGTTCGCGTCTTCAACTCCTCGCACAAGGACGCCGTTCACGGAAATCCGGTCAGAGCCTCTTTCGGAAACTGCCAAGTGCGGCGAGAAAGGAGCGAGGGCAGTATCAGCGAGACTGACAAACCACAGCTCAGCGAACCGACCCTCACCAGGCTCGATGACACACCAGTGTCCTGCTGATCATCCCGCATGCCACGTGACACGCAAGCGGACGGAGCCGTGTCACTCCTAGATGACAACTCCCAGCTCAGAGACCTGCAATCAGCGAACGTCGATGAGAACGGACAGAGGTGGCCGGGTGAGCACTGCGGGTGCGTTAGAGCATGACATCGCCGGGGGTGGGTTCACGCTCCGTTTCTGCGGTGCTGAAGGCCACGAGCGGGTTGTCCCGTTGGATCACTGTCACGGGCTGGCGTGGGAGGAGGCAACTCCGGTACGGACGTTCCGCTGGTCGCGCGGACTCGGGCATTTCCCAGGCTGGTGGTGGACCGCATCGGCTGGACGCCATGTGGGGTTCGAGTCGTGGCTGGAACAGGACCGGCTGATCCTGCTGGACTTCGATCCTGATGTTGTGGGGATCGCTTCGCAGCCGTTCTGGCTGCACTGGCATGACGGGAAAGAGAAACGGCGCCATGCCCCGGACTACTTCGTACGGCTTGCCGACGGCCGTGCTCGCGTGGTCGATGTCCGTGCCGAGGACCAGGTCGACGAGCGGACCGCCGAGGCGTTCGCCGCGACCGAGCGGGCCTGTTCGGCGGTCGGCTGGAAATTTGAGCACGTCGGTGTCCCGGACCCTGCGCTGATGGCGAATCTGCGGTGGCTGGCCCGCTACCGGCATCCGCGCTGCGCCGGCAGACCTGAGCTCGCAGCCCGGTTACAGGAGACCTTCGCAGCGCCGACGCCGTTACTGACGGGAGCCGAGGACGTCGGGGATCGGCTGGCGGTGTTGCCCGCGCTGTTTCATTGGATATGGAGGCAGGAACTGGTGGCCGATCTCGCGCATGAGCGGCTGGGCCCCACCACACTGGTGCGGGCCGCTGGTCCAGCGGGGGGCTCGTGGTGAACGAGGGACGTCGGCCGCGGCGGCCTGTCGGGGTGTCGATCGGTGATCGAGTACGAGTGGCCGAGGTCCTGCACACGGTGATCGCGGTGTCCGGCACGAGCGTGCGTCTGGCGGACACGGATGGCGCGGTCACCGACATCGGCCTGATCGAGTTGTCGGCGGCCGAGGACTTCGAGGTGGTACGCGCGTCGTCGCGGACACCGGTTCCGCCGGCGACGCCGTTGGAGGGCCTGCCGGAGGCAGTAGCGGCGGAGGCGTTGTGGTGGGAACAGCACATCGTGGAGGTGTTGCGCGGGGTTCCGCCGCAGGCGCCTGCCGGCACGAAGCCGAAGCCGGATTACGACCCGGCGGTGGTGTCGCTGACCCGCCGTGAGCAGGCCAAGGCAGCGGAACTGACTGCTGCGGGACGGCCGGTGACGGCAAGTGCGATCGCCAAGCGTCGCCGCCGCTATGAGGCCCGCGGAGTGGTCGGGATGGCCGACCTCCGGTCCGCCAAGCCCGTCAGCGCGCACGGCCGGGTGGACCCGCTGGTGGTGGAGGCAATGCAGAAGGCGGTCGCCGAGGCCGCCCAGGGTTCCACTCGGACGGCGACTTACCTGTTCTGGAGGACCGGTCAGATCCTGGAGGCAGATCACGGCCGGGGTGCGGTGGAGTTGCCGTCGCAGCGCAGTCTCTACCGGCTGCTGGAGAAACTGTCGGCGGGCAAGCACACCACCGGATCGGCCCGCACCCGCCGGTCGCTGGCGGACCGGCCCGACGGGCCGTTCGGCGAAAGAAGTGCGGCGGCGCCGGGCGAGTTGATGCAGATGGACTCCACCCCGCTGGACGTGCTGGTCCGCCTGGACGACGGGGTCCCCGCCCGGGTTGATCTGACCGGCGTGATCGATGTCGCGACCAGGAGCCTGACCGCGGCGGTGCTGCGGCCGACGACCAAGTCCGTGGACGCGAGCGTGTTGCTGGCCCGCACCGTCACCCCCGAGCCGATGCGGCCCGGCTGGGCCCAGGCTTTGGCGTTGTCACGCTCGGCGTTGCCGTTCCGGCGGCTGCTGGACATCGACGCGCGTCTGGAGCACGCCGCCGCCCGGCCGGTCATCGTCCCCGAGACCATCGTGGTCGACCAGGGGAAGGTGTTCGTCTCTCGCAACTTCCGGGCCTCCTGCAACTTCCTGGGCATCAACTTCCAGCCGGTGCACGACGCGTCGGGCTGGGAGAAGGGCCACATCGAGCGGATGCTGGGTTCCGTCGGAATCCTGTTCGCCCAGTTCCTGGCCGGTTACACCGGCTTCAACGCCGAGCGCCGCGGCCGGCACGTCGAACAACAGCCGCTCTGGTCCTTGCTGGAACTGCAGGAACTTCTGGACGAGTGGATCGTGGTCTGGCAGAGCCGGCCCCACGACGGACTGCGCGACCCCCTACACTCGGGGCGGATGTTCAGCCCGAACGAGAAGTACGCCGCTCTCGTCGAGACGGCCGGCTATGTCCCGGTCGCGTTGTCGGCTGACGACTACATCGAGCTGCTGCCCGCGACCTGGCGGGCGATCAACGCCTACGGCGTGAAGATCAAACACCGGACCTACGACGACCAGGCCCTCAACCCGCTGCGGCAGCAGCGGTCGGGCGTCAAGGACCGCAAGGATCTGTGGGAGATCCACCACGACCCCTACGACGTGTCCCGCGTCTGGGTCCGTGACCATTGGAACGGCGACTGGATCACCCTGCTCTGGAAACAACTGCACCGCGTCGCCGCCCCGTTCGGCGAACTGGCCTGGGACCACACCCGCCGCACCCTGCCCGGAGCGAGTGAGGAGCAACTCGCCGACGCCGTCGCCGATCTGCTGCGACGAGCCCATCAGGGCCCCGCTGACCGTGGTGGTGCGGGCGGCAGAGCCGGACTCAGCCGCCGGGACCGGCGCGTCGCCGCCCGCACCAAGTCCAGTCCGCCCTCCACCCCCATCGCGCCGGAGGAGCCCCCTGCCGACCGCGTTGCCGACGGCGAAGCGGGCCCGGCCGACGACGCTCCCGAGGAGAACATCGCCAAGGTGATACCGATGCCGATCTTCGACCCGTTCACCGAAGCGGACAAGCGGTGGTGAGCCACGGGCCGGGGCAGGGTGGGGATACCGAAGATGGGTACGGGCATCTGCAGCTGACCACCCTGCCGGGCTGGCGCGGGTTCGTCACCGAGATACCCGCAGTGCCACAGCTGCTGCCCGAGGCGATCTGGTCGGGCCTCGCGGACGACAAACGAGCCTGCTACGACGATGACCGCATCGACCACCACTCACGGTTGCTGGTGGTCCAGACTCCCACGATCCGCCAGGTCATCACCTCGGGCCGCCGCCTGATCCAGATGAACAAGAACGCCCACTACGGACGATGCGGCCTGATGGTGTCCGGCCCCGCCAGAACCGGCAAGACCACCGCGCTCACCCAACTCGGCAAGACCGTCGAGGTGATCCACCGAAGGCGTCACCCGAACTCCTCCAGCGACATCCCGGTCATCTACATCACCGTCCCACCCGCCGCCACCCCCAAGATGATCGCGATGGAGTTCGCCCGGTTCTTCGACCTGCCGATCTCCACCAGGAGCAACATCACCGACATCGCCGACGCGGTCTGCGGCGTCAGCACGGACGCCCACGTGACCCTCGTCGCGGTCGACTTTACCGACCGCCCGTAGTGCTGCCCGTGATGTCCGTCTGGGACTGTGGCCAGCGCGTCCTGGGCTTGTTTACCGACCGTGTCCGGGACGTCTGTCATGTTCTGGAGTCGGTACGGAGGACAAGTGGTACGGCACGTGGTGGTCGGGGACCTGAGGGTCCAGCGGATCGAGCGGAAGGACGGGCGGCGGTCGTGGACGATCGTCTGGCCCGAGGGGACGCTGCATGCGGAGGCGGACCGTTTCCTGCGTGAGCACGAGGGCTCGGGCACACAGAAGACCTACGCGTATTACCTGGTGGACCACCTGCGGTGGCTGGAGCGCGAGTGCCTGGCCTTCGATGCGGTCCAACTGCGCGACCTGGAACGGTACATGGGGATCGTTGGCGCCGAGGTCCGTATGCCGCTCGGGGAACCGTGGCGGGTGGGCAAGCGCCCCTATGGCCACTCGGCGCTGTCCACTGCGGCGGCCTGCCTGAAGGGCTTCTACCTGCAGCAGGCTTCTCGCGGCATCAACGGCGAGCTCGGCAGGAAGCTTGACCAGTCCCGGCTGCCGTCGAAGGTGGACAAGCGCCGCTCGTTTCTCGGGCACGTGAAGTCGTCGCTGCCGACGAACCCGCTCGCACCCTCGGGTCCGCATCGCCGGCACCCGAAGATGCTGCCGGACGGGGCGAGGGAGAGGCTGCTGGAGACGGTGAATGCCGCCCGGGACCGGCTGGTCGTCGACTGGCTCGCGGACGGCGGCCTGCGGATCGGTGAGCTCTGCGGGCTGCACCTGGTCGACCTGCACCTGCGGGAGAACGCCGCCTGCGGCGAGTGCCGCACCCCGCACCTGCATGTCTGCCACCGCCCCGGCAATCCCAACCGGGCCGAGGCCAAGACCAAGCACCCCTGGCGGGTCGAGCACGGCACCGTGACCGGCGGGCTGGTCAAGCGGGTCAGTCCGGCGATGGTGCACTCCTACTTCGAGTACGTCACCACCGAGTACCCGCGCGGAGCCGGGCACGGCATGCTTCTGGTCCAGCTGCACGGCGCCGGGGCCGGGCAGCCGTGGGCGCCGGTCGGGGCCCGGCGGATGCTCGGCCGGGCCGGGAAACGTGCTGGTCTGGGGCTGGTGAAGCCTCATGCCTTCCGGCACACGTTCGCTTCCGCGGTTCTGGACGCCGCGGACGGCAACACGCTGATCGCCCGGGATGCCGGCGGCTGGGCGTCGGCCGCGATGGTCGATGAGGTCTACGGACACGTCGACATCCACGACCCGGTCTTCGACGCCGCACTCCGCACCGTCTGGGGTGAGGCGTGATGCGACGGCAGGAGTATCCTCGACCGCTGTTCACCGAGCGTCCGGACCGGGTCGGCCGCGACCGGCTGGAGATTCTGACCGCGCTGATCGGCGGGCCGTCCTTCGACCCGGTATACCGGAGCGACGTCATCGAGATCCCGCGCGGCCACGCGATCTACCGGTGGGAGTGCGTCGTCGGCGGTTGTGAACGCACCCGGACAGGCGGGTCGGACCTGTGCTCGGATCATCAGCGGCAGTGGGTCCATGACAGCGAGCACGGTGTGGGCAGGGCCGCTTTCGTGGCTGCCGCCCAGGGGCTGGACCGGCACGTCGGAGCAGAAGAGACGGTTTGCCGGATCTGCCCTGACCGGCCCGCGGCACACAGTGAACTTCGGTTGTGCCAAAGGCATTTGAGCCGATGGAAGAACGGGGGCGCCGACCGCGCGGCCTTCGTCACATGGGTGAGCGGCGAACAGTCGTATCCCGGCTACGGGCCCTGCGGCGCGGTTGTCTGCCCGAATCTGGCCGACTCTCCGCTGGGGTTGTGCTCGTGGCACGGCAGCCGCTACCGCCGTGACGGCAGCCCCGGCGCCGCTGCGATGCCGGACAGCTGGTGGCAGCGATACGAGCAGTACGGGAAGCCGGTCCCGGTCGAGTACGGCGATCAGGCGGTGTTCCGGCGCTGGTGCGCTTCCGTTGCGGCGCATCCGTGGCCGGGGCAGATCAATCTGCGCGGGTTGCGGCCCCTGGTGCGGGCCGAGATCCAGTGGGGGCTGTTCGTCCACACCCGCCGGGCCCGGCCCAGTCGGTGGGATCTGGGGTGGGTCCGGTCGTTGGTGAACACATGCCGCTCGTTGGATGTGAACTCGCTGGTCGACTTCGAGTTCGGGGCCGGCGGTTCCTCCGCCTGGACGGGCGCGATCGCCAAGGAGATCCTGCACGAGCTGCGGTTGGTCTACTTCACCCCCAACGAGGCCAAGGAGGCCGGTTTCCTGGAGACCGAGCACTTCGGAGTGCTGTTCCCGCACCGGATGAGCCATATCGACCTGACCGGCATCCCGCAGCGCTGGCTGCGGGATCTGACCTGGGACTACCTGGCGGACCTGTTGCGGTCACCGCGCTGTCCGCGTTCGGCCGGCCCGATCGATGGACTTCGCCGGGCCGCCATCGAGCTGGCTGTCTTCCTGGAGGTCGAGGCGCCGGGTGGTGGCCACGACCCGACGGTTCTGCGGGAAGAACACGCCCAGCGATTCGTCGCCGACCAGCGCCATCGCGAACGTGAAGGGCTCCCTTCGCTGGCCGTGAAGCGGCCGGACGGGACCGCGGGCATCGTCACCACCACCACTCGGTCGGTCGTGTTCAACGCCGTCCGCAAGCTCATGCGCGACGCGCTGGACACCGGCGTCGCCGAAGTGATCGGTCTGGAACGGGAATTCATCACCGTGTTCCCGACAGCCGGCGCCACCACTGGCCGGACCGCGCGTCGGCCTTTCCCCGACGAAGTCGCCCGGGCCCTGGCCGACGAGGCGAACCTGGCCGCACTCGCCGCCACCTACGACGTCAACGACAACGGTGCCCGCGACATCTGGGAGACCACCGTCACCACCGGCCGCCGCATCGGCGAGGTGATCAAGGTGCGGTGGGACTGCATCGGCCGCTACGGCGGCCTGGCGATGTTCTGGCACGACCAGACCAAGGTCGGCAACTACGACGCCGCGATCCGCATACCCGAACGCCTCTACGAGATGCTCGCCGAACGCCAGCGCAAGACCCTGGACCGCTTCACCGCCCGCTACGGCTACCGGCCGACCGGCACCCAACGCGCCGCACTGGCCCTGTTCCCCACGACCTACCGCAGCCACGACGGGACGGTGTCGCTGACCCATCAGTGGTTCTACAGCCGGTTCAGGCCCTGGGTGGACGCCATGGACCTCGGCCACTACGTCCCCCATCAGGCCCGCCATACTCTGGCCACCAGCCTCTTGCGGCACGGCGCCACCCTGACCCACATCCGCCGCTACCTCGGACAGGTCAGTGACCGGATGGCGGAGCACTACGTCCATCTGACCAGCACCGATCTGGAGAACGTGCTCCAGCACGTCTGGGTCTCCGGCCCCGGCGCCGCCCAGCCCGGCCAACTCCTGGCCGGAGAGAGCACCCCGCTCACCCGCCAGCAGGCCCAGGCTCTGGCGATCGACCTGTCCCGCCGCAGCACCCCGGCCGAGGGTGGCTTCTGCACCTTCCAGCCCGTCGTCGACGGCGGTGCCTGCCCCTGGAGTCTCGACTGTCACAACTGCGACAAGTTCGTCCTGTCCGGCGCCGACCTCCTCTACTGGCGGCGCAAGCGCGAACAGTGTCTGTTGACCGAACGAACTCATGAGTATTCGCAGGTCAGTTGGGGTGTCTGCTAGCTTCCCGCCATGCCCGGTGAACAGCGTCCCGGAAGGGATCTGAAGAACTTCGTCCTGCCCGAAGTAGGCCAATTGTTGGAGACCGATGACCCCTGGGAGCCCTGCCAGTTGATGGACCCGGTCGGGAGGCCGGTCGAGCCGGCAGCGGTGTACTTCAAGGACCTGATGGCAGCGGACAGTTCGCCGTTGACGCCGCGGTCGTACGGCATGGACCTGCTGCGATGGTGGCGCTACCTGTGGTTCTTCGGGATCGAGTGGGACCGCGCGACACGTGAGGACGCCCGGGACTTCATGCTGTGGATGAAGCTGGCAGACAAGCCGGTACGCGTCCACTGGCGCCACCGCGGCAAGGACCCCGCCGAGATTCCGCAACCCTCGCGGACCGGCAGGCCGGCGCCGGGAACGCCGAACCCGGTAACCGGGAAGCCCACCGTCGGCAAGAAGTACGCGCCCACCACGCGGGCCCATTGCGAGACGGTTCTGCGGTCCTTCTACGACTTCCACCTGGAGCGCAACACCGGATCGCTGCTGGTCAACCCCTTCCCTCTCGCCCGCAACCGCCGCTCGGCACGAGCCAATGCCCACCACAACCCTGAGAGGGAACACAGGAAGCAGCGCACCGGCCTCTACCGGCCCAAGGTCCCCCAGCGAATCCCGCGCCGCATCCCCGACGACAAGTACACCGAGGTCTTCGCCGGCCTTCGCTCACACCGCGACCGGGCCCTACTGGCCTTCTGGGTCGCCACCGGCGCCCGCGCCGAGGAACTCCTCACCTCCAAGCAGGGCGACGCGATCGTCGGCCAGCAGACCATCGGCGTGATCCGCAAGGGCACGCGCGACTACCAGGAACTGCCCGCCACCCCCGACGCGTTCGTCTGGCTGCGGCTCTACCAGGAAGAAGCCTGGAAGAAGGGGGTCCCTCGTGGCCGCAGGCAGCCGCTGTGGTGGACTCTGCGCCGTCCCTGGCGGCCGTTGGAGTACGACGCGGCTCGCATGATGTTCAACCGCGCCAACGACATTCTGGGGTCCAACTGGTCGCTCCACGACCTGCGGCACACCGCGACGTTCTTGATGCTCGACGATCCCTCGATGCCGCCGGTCTACGTCCAGCACATCCTCGGCCACAAGTACCTATCGACCTTGGACATTTACAGCCGTCCTACCAGGGACGATGTCATCACCGCTGGCCTCGCCCATCATGCACGCCAGCAGCAACGCCGGGAGAACCCGCCGCCAGCCCCGCCCGCGCCGGCCTACAACCCGGACTCCCTCAACGTCCTGTTCGGAGGACCACTCACGTGACCGACCTCCTCGTCGCGCCAGCTCGGCTGGCGCCGACCACGCA
>CAMLJW010000197.1 GCA_946480485.1 uncultured Streptomyces sp.
AGCCGGGCCGCGTCCAGTCGAGTGTGTCGACGGTCCAGGCGAGCGGCTCCATTCCGAGCTCGGCGCCGAGCTGGAAGGCCACCCGGTTCCAGGCCCCGTACGGTGCGCGGAACCATTCGGGCCGCTCCCCGCACGCATCCTCGATGACCTTGGAGGTCCGCTCCATCTCGGAGCGGATCGCGGAGCGGGTCAGCCCGGTCAGCAGCGGGTGGGACCAGGTGTGGTTTCCGACGACGTGCCCCTCATCGGCCATTCTCCGGAGGATGTCCTTGTTGTCGACGGCCTGTGCGCCGCACACGAAGAACATCGCATGTACGTCGTGGGCCTTGAGCGTGTTCATGATGTGCGGGGTGTAGCGGGGGTCGGGGCCGTCGTCGAAGGTCAGCACGATGCTGCGGCCGCGCGCCTTGATGCGTAGGAACGGCTCGTGCCGTACGAGGGTCCGGCCGGGTCCGGTCCGCGCCGGGCCGTATCCGGCCATGGGCCGGAGCCGGTAGGCGGAGGGATTCACCGCGTTGTCCGCCGGGGCGCCGGCGACTGGAGGGGCGGACGGAGTGGCGGAGGGATGCACCGGTGAGCCCGGCGGAGAGGCCGGATCGGCGGTGAGGAGGCGTACCGTGCCGGCCGCCCCCGCTGCCGCCCCCAGCACGGCGGCGCCGGCGAGCAGCGCCCGGCGCCGCGAAAGCAAATGATCCTTATTCATGACTAATCAGTCACCCGGCCGAAGCCCTGACCCGCGCCCCGCCACCGGTCCGGACGCATAAAAGCGCCCGATGGGACCAACTGACCGGAGGGGAACCAACTGACCCGATGGGACCAACTGCCTGGTCAGCGGTGGCGCGCAAGCGGGAGGGTGACGACTCGCGCCCAGCAGCGCAAGCCCGCCCGAACAGACCGAGGACGAAGAACAGTGCGCGCGTTGCGCACCCGTCGTAGGTGCCGCCCGGGACCAGCGGGCCGCAGACCCGCTCGGGGCCCGCGCAAGCCCGCCGGCCGCCGCCCCAGCTACCTCCCCATGACGAGCCCGTCCTCGGCCGCGCCGCGGCTGAGGACGACCTGGCGGATCCGATCGCGTACGGCGGTGACGTGGGCGCCCTGGGTGCGGGCATCGCCGAGGTTCACCACGCGAAAGGATCCGACGTCGAACCACTGCGGGACGAACTCGGCCTTCTCGACCTTCCAGCGGCCGCCCGGTTCGGCGGGCCGGGCGAAGGTGAAGCGGCCGATCGTGCCCTCGTTGCCGCGGGGGTCCTGGGCGCCTCCGTGGTTGATCATCGCGCCGGCGATCTGGTCACCCATGCCGTACACGACCCAGGTGCCGTTGACCTTCTCGTACGCCTGCGGGACGTGGGCGTGCGTGCCGAGGATCAGGTCGATGTCGGGGCGGCCGTCCGTGCGTGCCGCGGTGAGCTGCCTGCTCAGCCGTAGCTGCTGGGCGTCGGGCTCGTCCTGCCACTCGGTTCCCCAGTGCAGGGATACGACCACGATGTCGGCACCCGCCTGCCGGGCTGCGCGGGCATCCTGGACGATCTTGTCGCGGTCGATCAGGTTCACCGCCCAGGGGCGGCCCTCGGGGAGCGGGACGCCGTTCGTGCCGTAGGTGTACGCGAGATGGCCGACCTTCGCGGTGCCCGCCCGCAGGATGGTGGGTGCGCCCGCCTCGGCCACGGAACGGGCCGAGCCGGCGTGCCGCACACCCGCCCGGTCGAACGCGTCGAGGGTGCGGTCGATGCCCGCGGCGCCGTCGTCGAGCGTGTGGTTGGAGGCGGTCGAGCAGGCGTCGTAGCCGGTCGCTGCCAAAGCTTCCGCCACCTGGGGCGGGGATTTGAACGTGGGGTAGCCGGTGTAGTCGCCGTCCGCGCCGTACACCGTCTCCATATGGCAGATCGCCAGGTCCGCGCGGGTCGCGACGGGTTTGGCGCCCGAGAGCATGGGCCGGAAGTCGTATCCGCGGCCGCCCGCGTCGGCATGCGCCTGCCGGATGATCGAGCTGTGCGCAAGGACGTCGCCGGAGGCGACCAGTGTGAAGCGCCCGGCTCCTGAGGCGCGACCGGGGACTCCGGGGGACGGCGCGGGGTCACCCGGCCGCGCGGCCGGGTCCTGCGCATGGCAGCCCGCGGTCGCCGCGAGGAGCAGCGCCACCAGGGCCACGGCCTTCTGTTTCCCGCGTGCGGTCATCAGCTCACCCTGTTGCAGTCGAATAGATACATATTGTGATCTACATGCACATACAAGACAAAACGGGAGTCAAGGAGCCGCGCCGGGGAGGTAGGCCGGATTTCAGCCGGTCCGGCGGCTAGAACAAGGCCGTTCAGGCCAGTCCGGGGCACGGGGACGAAGCCATGGCAGCACCCGATCGACCGTTCGTCGCACCGTTCGTCGACAGGATCGACCGTCCGCCGACGATCCATGTCCATGGCCTGTCCCAGTGACGCACCTGCGTTGATATACGACCATGGCGGCCGCCACCGCCCTCACGAGCACTGGAGAGCGCACGGTCTGCGCCGACCACCCCGAACGGTCGGCCGCGACCGTCGATGTGCGCCAGGCTGTGAAGACACTCACACCCGAGCACCGGAAATCCTGGTGCGGGTGTACTTCCGCGGGGCGAGTGTGGCGCAGCCCGCCACGGCGCTGGGTATTCCACCCGGTACCGTGAAGTCCCTGGCGTATACGCGCTGCGCGCCCTGCGTCGGGCACTTCGGGACATGCGGCCGACCTGCGGTGAAACCAATGGCCGAGTCAAACCTCCGTAAAGCGCCTTGCCGAGGACCTCTGTTGAGTAATCGGCTGTCCTCATCCGTGTTCTGGGATGGGGGCCCGAGGTCGGGCCACGGGCACGTACTGGAGGAGGGCAGGAAGGGATGCTGCACAGAGGCCAGGAGAGCACGGACGGCGCCGGCGGCGGTGAACTCACCGTTCCCATGGCGTGGTTGTTCGCCGAGTACATCGCCGATGAGCTGTTGCGCACCGGGGATCTCATGCCGCCGACGTCATTCGAGTTCCGCGCCGGGCGCGACGCCCTGGCGCTCACCATCTTCCTGTCGGACACGAACGGTGAGCTCTCCGGCATACGCGTCATCTCGCAGTTGGAGACCTGGCTCTCGCTGACGGCGTACGACCAGCCGTGGCAGGACTGGGTGTGCCAGCGCATGGCAGGGCTGGCGGCCGAGGCGGTCGAAGCGGGTGGTCCCGCCCCGGACCTGGAGCTGGCAGTGGCCGCCTGGCGCTGGCTGGAGGAGACCGAGCTCCTCGCGCCGGACCTGGACGCGGTGCCGGGCGGCGGTCCGGTGCTCGGTGAAGAGGACGGCCCGGAGGTGTGGACCCCGGCCTGGCGACTGGGGCTGCCGCTCGGGCACCTGGCCATCCATCTCTTCTGACTCTTCTGAGTCTTGGCGATCCGCTGAGGCCCCGCCAGTCCGCTGAGACCCCGCGCCCGGTCCGCTGAAGCTTGGCTTCGGCCGCGGTCCGCTGAAGGAAGCTCTCGGTCGGCCGGTCCGCTGAGCCTGGATCCGTCCGCTGAGGCCCCGCCGATCCGCCGGCCCCAGCCCTTCCGCTGAGCCTGGACCCGTCCGGTGAGGCCCCGCCGATCCACCGAGCCTCGACGATCCGCGCTTTTTCTGTGGCTCGACCAATCCGCGGGCCCTCCCGCTCCGCATCTCTCGATTACTTTCCGATACTTTCCGAACGCGGACTTGAGTGATTCCGCGGTCTCCTGCGTACCGGTGAGCAGCAGCTACTCCAAGTCCTCCAGCTACTGCGACTACTCCAGCTAGCTACTCCGGCCACTCAATGAACTCAACTCACTATCGCCCCGAGGATTAGGTATGAGGTCCCTGGAACGCCATCGCGACGTCGGCGCCTACGCGCTCGGCGTGCTGGACGCTGCGGACGCCTTCCGCTTCGAGGACCACCTCGGGGAATGCCCTCAGTGCGCGATGCAGATACGCGAGCTGGCGCCCACGACACGGTCGCTGTGGGCCTATGCCCAGGTGACCCCGCGCACGGTCAACCCCACGACGCAGCCCGGCCCCGCGCTGCTGGACCGGCTGCTCGACAACGTGCACTCGGCGCGCCGGAGCGGGCGCAGAAAGTGGCTGTGCGCCGTCGCCGCCGTGCTGGTGTCCGCCGTGGCCGGGCCCGCGGTGGCGGTGTTCGTCGAAGGCGAAGGCGCGGACGGGGAGCGGATCGCCGCAACCGACCCCGGGACGGGTGTGTGGGCCGAGGTGACCACCCAGAACCGGGTCTGGGGCAGCGACGTGAACCTGATGGTCAAGGAGGTCTCGGACCACCGGCCCTGCGAACTCGTCGTCGTCGGCCGCGACGGTTCGGAGGAGACCGTGCTGAGCTGGCAGGCGGACGGCGGCAAGCCCCGCCCCATACAGGGCTCCGCCGCGATGCACCCCGACGAGATCACCCAGTACGAGGTGCGCACCTCGGGCGGCAAGCGACTGGTGACGCTCAAGGCCCCCTGATTGCTCCTGCTACACGGCTGCTTCGGCCACTTCGGCCACTTCGGCTTCATTTATAGGTACGCATCGGGGCATGCTGCTCGGCTACATGGCCGCACCAGCCGGTTCGGCAGCTCGGCTACTTCAGGAGCCGTGACATCCTGCGGTCCGCGAGGGGTTTGCCGCCCGTCTGGCAGGTGGGGCAGTACTGCAGCGACGAGTCGCTGAACGAGACCTCGCGGATCGTGTCGCCGCACACCGGGCAGGTCTCGCCGGTGCGGCCGTGCACCCGGAGCCCGCTCTTCTTCTCGGACTTCAGCCGTCCCGTGGCGAGCCCGCGTGCGCGCTCGACAGCCTCGGTGAGCGTGGTGCGCAGCGCCTCGTACAGCCGTCGTGTCTCCTCGGGAGTCAGGGTGGCGGCGAGCTTGAAGGGGGACATCCCGGCCGCGTGCAGAATCTCGTCGCTGTAGGCGTTCCCCACGCCCGCGATCAGGCTCTGGTCGCGCAGCGCGCTCTTGATGCGGCGGCGCTCACCGCCGAGCAGCTGGGCGAAGCGGGCCTCGTCGAAGTCGTCGGCCAGCGGATCGGGTCCGAGGCGGGCGATACCGGGCACCTCGCCGGGATCCCGTACGACGTACACGGCCAGCCGCTTCTGTGTGCCCGTCTCGGTGAGGTCGAAGCCCTCGCCCGTAGAGAGGGCGACGCGAAGGGCGAGCGGGCCCCTGCCGGGGCGCGGCGGGCCGTCGGGCAGGCGGTCCCTCCAGTGGAGCCAGCCGGCGCGGGCCAGATGCGTCACGAAGCGGGGACCGCCGTCCGTCGGTAGGTCCAGGAACTTGCCGTGCCGGTGCACGGCCGTGACCTCGCGGCCTTCGAGGGCGGTGAGCGGAGTGTCGTACGTCTTCAGGACGCTGATCGCGACGGGCAGCACGCGTACGATCTCGTGGCCGACGACATGGCCGGCCAGGAAGTTTTTGAGCGCTTCGACCTCTGGCAGTTCCGGCATACGTCCAGAGTGCCACCCGGCACCGACACGGTGTCGGGCAGTTCCCAGCCCTGCGGTGGCACCATGAACGTGAGGTGGGCCGCCGGGCGAGGTGACAGCGGAGCTGTTCCTTTTCGGCAACCGCGACGGCGTTCAACCAGGTCCGTGAGAGCGGCGGCGGCCTGGCCGGGAGAGAAGGGGAGCTCTCGTCGTGGAGTGGTTCACATCCCCCGAGTACTGGACGAGCCGGCTGGTCTTCCAGCGGGCGTTGGCCGTCGTGTATCTCTTCGCGTTCCTGAACGCGGGGCTGCAGTTCCGCGCGCTGATCGGCGAGCGCGGCATGCTGCCTGTGCCCCGTTTCGTCGCACAGGTGGCGTTCTGGCGGGCACCGAGCGTGTTCCACCTTCACTACTCCGACCGTTTCTTCGCGGCCTGGGCCTGGGCCGGCTGTGCGGTGTCGGTGACACTCATGGCGGGCCTGGACGGCCTACTGCCGCTCTGGGGCGGCATGGGACTGTGGCTGGTCCCGTGGGTGTTGTATCTGTCGATCGTGAACGTCGGCCAGACCTGGTACTCCTTCGGCTGGGAGTCCCTTCTCCTGGAGGTCGGCTTCCTCGCCGTCTTCCTCGGCAATGACGAGGTCGCCCCGCCGATCGTGGTGCTTTTCCTGCTGCGCTGGATCCTGTTCCGCGTCGAGTTCGGGGCCGGCCTGATCAAGATGCGCGGCGACGCGTGCTGGCGGAAGCTGACCTGCCTCGATCACCACCACGAGACCCAGCCGATGCCGGGCCCGCTGAGCTGGTTCTTCCACCATCTGCCGAAGCCCTTCCACCGGGTGGAAGTGGCGGCCAACCACTTCACGCAGCTCGTCGTCCCCTTCTTCCTCTTCGCCCCGCAACCCGTCGCGACGGCCGCCGCGGCCCTGATGATCGTCACCCAGTTGTGGCTGGTTCTGTCGGGCAACTTCGCCTGGCTGAACTGGATCACGATCGTGGTCGCGCTGCCGGCCGTGGACTACGGGACGACGCGCGGGACGTCCGATTCCCCACTCTGGTACGAGATCGTGGTGCTGGCCGTAGCCGCCGGGCTGGTCGCCCTGAGCTACCGTCCGGCCCGCAATCTGATCTCCCGCCGCCAGGTCATGAACCGCTCCTTCGACCCGCTCCATCTGGTCAACACCTACGGGGCGTTCGGCAGCGTCAGCCGCCTCAGGTACGAGGTAGTGATCGAGGGCACGGCGGACGAGGTGCCGCGCGAGGACGCCGAGTGGCGGGAGTACGAGTTCAAGGGCAAGCCAGGCGATCCTCGGCACTGGCCGCGTCAGTTCGCCCCGTACCATCTGCGGCTCGACTGGCTGATGTGGTTCGTGGCACTCTCCCCCGCGTACGCCGGCTCCTGGTTCGGCGGGCTGATGGAGCGGCTGCTGGAGAACGACCGGGACACACTCCGGCTGCTGGGCCGCTGCCCGTTCCCGGCGGACGCCCCGCCACGGTATGTACGCGCCCGCCTCTACCGCTATCGGTACACGACCTGGCGCGAGCTGCGGGAGACGGGCGCATGCTGGCAGCGGACGTATGTACGGGAGTTCCTGCCGCCGACTCGGCTGGAGGTCTCCGTTCAGCGTGCGTAGCAGCGGGGGAAAGCCTCCGCTCGGAGCTCGTCGCCGCGGGTGGCCGTCGCCGCCAAGATCTCCGCTCTCTCGCTGCCGCCCGCCCCCACCGTCAACGCGTCGGCTGTGCCCAGGACTTGGGCGTACGAAGCGGCCAGGGTGCACGCCGGCCAGTCCGAGCCGGACATCGGCCGGGACGGGCCCTTGGCAGCGCACCGCGCCGTTGGCGTGGAAGCGGCGCGGTGCCGAGGCTGTTCACCGACCGGCCGCGGCCCCGCGCTCCGGACGGGACTCAGAGCGCCCGGTACATGATGTGCAGGCCGACCCGGCCGTGCCGTGGATGGTCGTACGCGTCCGGCACGGTGCCCAGGATGGTGAAGCCGAGCGAGACCCAGAGCTGCACGGCGGGGTTGGTCTCCACGACCGCGTTGAACACCATGCCCCGATAGCCCTCGGCCTTCGCGACAGCCAGGACGTGTTCGGCGAGGCGGCGGCCGAGGCCGCGCCGGGCGTGTTCCGGGTCGACCATGAAGCCGGCGTTGGCGATGCGGGCGGCGGGACCGCCGTAGTTGCGCGTGACGTAGGCGGAACCGACGATGGCTCCGTTCTCGTCCTCGGCGACGTACACGCGCTTGCCCGGCGCCATCCACAGGGCGCGGGCGTCCTTCTCGGAGGTGTCCGGGTCCCAGGCGTAGGTCTCGGCGGCGGCGACGATGCGGTGCCAGAAAGGCCAGATGCGCGGCCAGTCGTCGGCCGCGGCTTCCCTGATCAGCATGGACGTGAGTCTGCCACGCCCATGCCGTCAGCGATCACGATGATCGGTGAACTCAGGTGAACGTCTCAGTCCACGCTGGGCAGGATGTGGGGCTCCGCGAGGTCTTCCTCGTAACCCGCCAGGCGGATCGGGGCGGACCTGGCCCACACGTCGAGGCTGCCGAGCGTCTCGTCGGGCCGGCGGCCGGCCCGCTCCTCGCGTTCCTTGGGGCGCTCATCACTGTTGGTCTTCTCCGGTGTCACCGCGCACTCCTTATGTGTCGGGTCACCCGCGGGACATGCAGTCCGGGCTGCTGCCGGGGGACGTCCGCTGGGGTCTGATTCGAGGCGGTACGGACGCGGTGGCGCCGACAACTCAACCGAGAGCAGGCCGTGGTGTCCGGCTCATCCCGGGACGGACCGTGGGTGTGGGTGGGACCCAAATAAGCTGTCCGTCCGGTCCAGAGTACCCAAATGAGCGGACCCCTGCTCGATGGGGCTGTAAAGAAGAGGCAATTGTCTCAAGTCATTCAGCGATATTCCATGCCATTCTTGGTCGGTGCGCCGGTTCTCCACTGGTTGTCCACAGCCACAGGTCCACTCATCCGGCGCTGTGCCACCATGATCAGCGCACCCACAGTGACGTGAAGGAGCCCGACATGGCCGCTCAGCAGGTACGCGGCGTCATCGCCCCCGGCAAGAACGAGCCGGTTCAGGTCCGCACGATCGTGGTCCCGGACCCAGGTCCGGGCGAGGCCGTGGTGCGGGTTCAGGCCTGCGGGGTCTGCCACACCGACCTGCACTACAAGCAGGGCGGCATCAGTGACGACTACCCCTTCCTGCTCGGCCACGAGGCCGCAGGAATCGTGGAGTCGGTCGGCGAGGGCGTGACCGAGGTGGCGCCCGGCGACTTCGTGGTCCTCAACTGGCGTGCGGTGTGCGGCCGGTGCCGGGCCTGTCTGCGCGGCCGTCCCTGGTACTGCTTCGACACCCACAACGCCCGGCAGAAGATGACCCTTGAGGACGGCACCGAGCTCTCCCCCGCCCTCGGGATCGGCGCCTTCGCCGAGAAGACACTGGTCGCGGCCGGACAGTGCACCAAGGTGGACCCGGCCGTCTCACCGGCCGTCGCCGGGCTGCTCGGCTGCGGGGTGATGGCCGGCATCGGCGCGGCCATCAACACCGGTTCGGTGGGCCGCGGCGACTCGGTGGCCGTCATCGGCTGCGGCGGCGTGGGCGACGCGGCGATCGCCGGGGCCCGGCTGGCCGGCGCGGCGCGGATCATCGCCGTCGACATCGACGAGCGGAAGCTGGCCACCGCCCGCACCATGGGCGCCACCCACACGGTGAACTCGAAGGAGACCGATCCGGTCGAGGCGGTCCGCGAACTGACCGGTGGCTTCGGGGCCGACGTGGTCATCGAGGCGGTGGGCCGCCCGGAGACGTACAAGCAGGCGTTCTACGCCCGCGACCTGGCGGGCACGGTGGTCCTGGTCGGCGTGCCGAC
>CAMLJW010000198.1 GCA_946480485.1 uncultured Streptomyces sp.
AAATCGCCGAGGGCCTCGTACCAGTTGCCCTCATCGCCATGGAGACGCTGCCCGAGCCCATGATCCCGCTCGGCGGGTGACCACAGACCGCCTGTGCGGGCCCGCGTAGACGGGCCCGCACTCGGTCATGTCCTGACCATGAACAGGTCTTCGACGAGAGGCTCAGTGTCGGCTGCGCCGAGAAGGAGGGAACGACCCATGACCGAACCCGAGGAAGCAACACCGGCGGCGAGCGGAACCGATGCGGAACCCCAGGACCACAGCCTGCAGTTGAGCCACGAGGACGACCCACGCGTGGTGGCGAAAGAGGCGCTCGAGGAGTACACCAACCACGCCGTCCCGCCGTCCGCCCGACTGGGGCGCTGGCAGGTGTTCGGCGGCTGGTACTCCATCGCCAGCGCCATGGCCTTCCTCTACTACGGAGCGCTCTCGGCCGCCCTGGTCGGCACCACACAGGCACTGATCGGCTTGGGCGTCGTGGTAGTCGCCTACTCGCTCCTGGGCTCGCGCAGTGCGCGCCAGACCCTTCGGTCCGGACTCAACTCGACCCTGCTGTCCCGGGAGCTGTTCGGCACCCGGGGCGCGGCCCTGTGCTCCCTGCTGGTCGCCGCGGCCGCGATCTACTACGCGGTGTTCGAAAGCAGCGTACTCGCTGCCGCCTTCCAGGCGTACTTCGGTGTCTGGGACATCCGGGTCTGGTACGCCCTGGTCATCGTCGGCATGCTGCCGCTCATGCTGGGCGGGTTGCAGACCTGGCTGAGCAAGCTCAACAGCATCTCCCTGCCGGTCTACTTCTTCGGTGTCATCCTGGCCGTGGTGGTCGCGGGAGCGCGCTTCGGGTGGGACGGAGCCTGGTCGCACTTCCAGCCGGTCCCGAACCCGCACGGTATCCCGGGCTGGCTGACGGTGTTCGTGCTCTACATGGGCATCTGGATTTTGATCCCCGACACTCAGGACGCCGCCCGTATGGGCAGGAACGAGGACGCCGCGTTCCACGCCAACGTGACCTTCGGATGGGTCTTCTACCTGGTCTCGTACGCCTTCAACGGACTGGCCGGCATCCTGATCGTCGCCCTCGCCGGCCCGGCGGGAGCGGCCGCCTCCGAGGGCGGCGTGGTGCAGGCGGTGATCCGCTCCCTGGGACTGCTCGGGTTCCTCGTCATCGTCGTCAGCCAGGTGCGGATCAACTCGGCGAACTTCTACTTCGCCAGCATCAACCTCGACCGGTTCGTCGCGCAGTTCAGCAGGCGCCGGCCCAACCGCCGGGCGTGGGTGGTCGTTCTCGCGGCGGTCGTCTTCGCCCTGATGTTCACCGATGTGTTCAGCTACATCGCCAAGGCCCTCGCATGGCAGGGAGTGCTGGTCGTCTCCTGGGTCGCCATGACGATCGTCAGCTGGCTGTTCGACCGGGGCGCCGAGGTCGAGTACCGGCCGCGCCGCGTGAAGGCCCTGGCCCCCGGCTTCGCCGTCTGGATGGTCTCGTCGGGCGTCGGCATCGCCCTGCTGCAGATGCCGGACACCCTGCCCGTCTGGTCCGCCCTGGCGCCCCTGGTGTCCTTCGGACTCGCGGGCGTCGGCTATGCCGTGATACGAGCGGCCGGGATCTCGGGCAGACGGGCGACCACGGCCCCTGATGTCCGATCGGAGCTGCCGTCGCCCTGGGACGTCAGGGTGCGCTGTGCCGGCTGCGACCTGTCCTACGCCGGTGTCGAGATGGACCGCGACGACTCCGAGCGGGTCCTCTGCCTGGAATGCCAGTCCACGACCGTCTGACCGGGGGCGTTTTGTCGCCTCTACTACTTGAGAATAGATCAATGAGCTTTCGCGTCGAGAAAGACGTGATGGTCCCGATGAGGGACGGCACCAAGCTGGCCACGGACCTGTGGCTCCCCAACAGCACACAACCCGGTCCGGTGCTCCTGGTCAGACTGCCCTACAGCAAGGACCGCTTTCCCGAGGGGGAGATCGACTACCCGACGATGCCCAATGTCTTCCGGTTGCTGGAGGAGGGCTATGCCATCGTCTATCAGGACTGCCGGGGACGGGGAGGTCGGAGGGTCTCTTCTACCCGATGACGAACGAACCCGAGGACGGCGCCGACACCGTAGCGTGGCTTCGTGAGCAGCCCTGGTGCGACGGTGCGGTGGGGGCCTTCGGCAACTCCTACCTCGGATTCACCCAGTGGGCGTCGGCATCGACAGCCCCCGAGGGTTTGAGAGCCATCGCGCTGACGATGACCTCGACCGACTACTACCGGTCGTGCTGGTACTCCGACGGCGGTGCTCTGTCGTGGCACCTCATCTGGTCCTGGACCAACCTCATGCTGATGCTCCCGACCAATGACACGGCCACGAGTCCTCAAGGGCCCGGAGAGGCCTTGGGGGGAGCCTTGGCGATGCTGGCGGACGCCCAGAAGCATCTGGAGCACTTCCCGGTCATCGACCAGCCGCTGTACAACGAGCTGTGGCCCTGGTGGTCGGACATCCTTTCCCGCCCTTCGCGCGACGAGTACTGGAAGGACCTCGCGACGATCGAGCGCATCCGCGATGTGAAGGTACCCGCGCTCCATGTGGCCGGCTGGTTCGATCTCTTCATCGGTGACATGGCGCGAGCCTTCACCCGGGCGCGAAGCGAGGCGGGCACGGCCGAGGCCCGCGACGGGCAGCGCCTGATCATCGGCCCCTGGGATCACGAGTACTTCGGCGGCGAGTACCACGATCGGCAGTTCGGACTGGCGAGCTCGGTGCCCGCGGCAGACCTGACGCAGGCACACCTCGACTTCTTCGACCGCACGGTCCGAGGCCGGACCGACGCCACGGACCAGCCGCCCGTGTGGATCTTCGTCATGGGAATCGACGAATGGCGCGACGAGACGGACTGGCCGCTGCCGGACACCGAGTACACGGACTACTTCCTCTCCAGCTCCTCCGGCGCCAACAGCCTGAGCGGTGACGGCACGCTCGGCCCGACGTGCTGTGCTATTCGAGCGGCGTACTCGACGAGCCCGTCGAGGTGACCGGTCATGTGACGGCTGTGCTGCACGTGGTGTCGACCGCGGTCGACACCGACTTCACGGCGAAGCTGGTGGACGTCTTCCCCGACGGCAGGGCCATCTACCTCACCGACGGGATCATCCGGGCCAGGTATCGCGAATCACTGGCAACTCCGGTCCTGCTCGAACCAGGGAAGATCTACGAAGTGACCATCGACATGGCGGTCACGTCGAACGTCTTCCTACCCGGACACCGGATCCGGCTCGAAGTGTCCTCGAGCAACTTCCCGCGCTACGACCGCAACACCAACACCGGCGTCCCGATCGAAAAGGCGACCGACTGGACGACCGCGACCAACCGTGTGCTGCACGGGCCCGATCACCCCAGCAGGTTGATCCTGCCGGTGATCAGGCGCACCGCAGAGGCACATTGAGACCCGTCTGACCGATCTGACCGTTCACAGACTGTCACTTCGGTAACTGCCCGCAGGCGGCCTTCGACTGACCGGTGCTCCGACCAAGGGCACGCACGGACTCAGTACGAAGGCCGCCGTTCGCGGTACCGGGACCACCTCCGCCGACGAGTTCCACTCCTGTGTGACCCAGGCATGTGGATTCGCTGTTCCAGTCATCCGACCCGTGCTGTGTGTGTACGGTCCGATCAGCTCGCTGGTGGAGCTTGTTGCTGGTGGGCCAGCATCCTCGCCGACACGCAGTCTGTATGACGCCCTGGCGGGTCGGACGGAGGTGACCCGGCCGGGGCGGGCGTCGCCAGGGGTGCTCCTACCGCGAGCGACGGCCCGCCGGCTGGCCCTGGCCGCCGACATCAGCTGTTGACATTTCCTGTGCCGACGGATCCTGCGGTGCGCTGCCCGGCACCCAACCCTACGAGCGGCTCGCTCGTAGGGCTTCACAGAGCGCGGAGGATGTCCTCCACCCGCTCCTTCGCGTCGCCGAAGAGCATCGCCGAGTTCTCGCGGAAGAACAGCGGGTTCTGCACGCCGGCGTAGCCGGACGCCATCGTCCGCTTGAAGACCACGACGTTGTCGGCCTCCCAGACCCGCAGTACGGGCATGCCGGCGATCGGGCTGCCGGGATCCTCGGTGGCGGCGGGGTTGACGGTGTCGTTGGCCCCGATCACCAGCACGACGGAAGTGTCGCCGAAGTCGTCGTTGATCTCGTCCATCTCCAGCACGATGTCGTAGGGCACTTTGGCCTCGGCCAGGAGCACGTTCATGTGCCCGGGGAGGCGGCCGGCGACGGGGTGGATGCCGAAGCGGACGTTGACGCCCTTGTCCCGTAGCTTGCGGGTCAGTTCTGCCACGCCGTACTGCGCCTGCGCGACGGCCATGCCGTAGCCGGGGGTGATAACCACCGAATCTGCGCCGATGAGCATCTCGGCTACACCATCGGCGTTGATCTCGCGGTGTTCGCCGTACTCCTTGTCGGCGCCGGGTCCTGCTTCGATACCGAAGCCGCCGGCGATGACAGAGACGAAGGACCGATTCATCGCCTTGCACATGATGTAGGACAGGTACGCACCGGAGGAACCGACCAGGGCGCCGGTGATGATCAGCAGGTCGTTCTCCAGCAGGAAGCCCGAGGCGGCAGCGGCCCAGCCGGAGTAGCTGTTCAGCATCGACACCACGACCGGCATGTCGCCGCCGCCGATCGAGGCGACCAGGTGCCAGCCCAGCAGCAGCGCGATCGCCGTGACCGCCACCAGCAGCCAGAGGTTCGGCTCGATCACGAACCAGGTGGTGAGCGCGGCGAACGAGACCAGAGCACCGAGGTTGAGCGTGTTCTTGCCCGGCAGCATCATCGGCGCGGACTTGATCCGCGCGGACAGCTTGAGGAACGCCACGATCGAGCCGGTGAAGGTGACCGCACCGATGAATACGCCGATCAACACCTCGGCGTGGTGGATGCCCAGGGTGTCCACGGCGCGCAGCGCCTGCGCTTCGACGCCGTCAAGGTCCGCCTCGACGTGGAGGTAGCCGTTCCAGCCCACCATCACCGCGGCCATGCCGACGAAACTGTGCAGCAGTGCGATCAGCTCCGGCATGCCGGTCATCTCCACCACCCGGGCGCGCCGCAGACCGATGAGCGCGCCCACCGCGGTGGCAGCCACCAGCAGAGCGAGTCCGGAGGCCTCGATGTTCCGGTCGATGGCCAGCGCGACGGTGGCGGCCAGAGCCAGTGCCATGCCGGCGATGCCGAAGCTGTTGCCGGCCTTGGCGGATTCGTGCTTGGACAGGCCTGCCAAGGCGAGGATGAACAGTAGTGCGGCGATGATGTAGGCCGCCTGTGCGGCGGTGTCGACAGCCATGAGTGTCAGCTCCTGGAGAACATGGCGAGCATGCGCCGGGTGACGGCGAACCCACCGAAGATGTTGATGCTGGCGAGCAGGATCGCGATGGATGCGACCGCCGTGATCGCGGTGTCACCGTGGCCGATCTGCAGCAGCGCCCCGACCACGACGATCCCGGAGATCGCGTTGGTGACCGACATCAGCGGCGTGTGCAGGGCGTGGTGCACATGTCCGATCACGTAGAAGCCGACCACGATGGCCAGCGCGAACACCGTCAGGTGGCCCAGGAGGGCGTGCGGGGACAGCGCGGCGATCAGGAACAGCAGTGCGCCGGCGACGGCGACTGCGCCGAACCGCTTCGTCGGCGAGACCGGCTGCTTGGCCTGGCTCTCGGCGGGAGCGGCGGGAGCGGCGGTCGCGGCGGGCGCCGCGGACACCTTTACCGGCGGCGGTGGCCAGGTCAGCTCGCCGTCGCGGACCACGGTCATCGAGCGCTGCACCACGTTGTCGAAGTCGAGAACCAGCGTGCCGTCCTTGCCCGGTGTCATCAGCTTCACCAGGTTGACCACGTTGGTGCTGTACAGCTGGGACGCCTGGGCCGGCATCCGACCGGGCAGATCGGTGTAGCCGATGATGGTCACGCCGTTGTCGGTGACCACCTTCTGCCCCGCCACGGTGCCCGCCACGTTGCCGCCGTTGGACGCGGCCATGTCCACGATCACGCTGCCCGGCTTCATGCCGGCCACCATCTCGGAGGTGACAAGCAGGGGCGCCGGCTTCCCCGGGATGAGCGCGGTGGTGATGACGATGTCGACATCCCCGCACTGCTCGGTGTACAGCTCGACCTCGCGCGCCTTGTAGTCGTCCGCCATCTCCTTGGCGTATCCGGTGGCGCTGACCTCCGTCTCGGGGGACTCGATCGCCAAGTACTCACCGCCCAGTGACCTGACCTGGTCGGCCACTTCCGGCCGCGGGTCGGTGGCCCGCACGATCGCGCCCAGACTGCCCGCGGCACCGATCGCCGCGAGTCCGGCGACACCGGCACCGGCCACCAGCACCTTGGCCGGCGGAACCTTGCCCGCGGCCGTGACCTGGCCCGTGAAGAACCGGCCGAACTCATGGGCCGCCTCGACCACGGCACGATAACCGGCGATGTTGGCCATGGAGGAGAGCACGTCCAGCGACTGAGCCCGCGAGATCCGCGGTACGGCATCCATCGCCAAGGCGGTGACCGGCCGCCGGGTGAGGTCCTCCAGCAGTTCAGGGTTGAACGCCGGGCTCAGCAGGCTGATGAGCACGGCACCCTCCCGCAGCCCGTCCAACTGCTCCTTGGAGGGCGGGTTCACGCCGAGCAAAATGTCTGCCGACAGTACGTCACCGACCTTGGCGCCCGCCTCGACGTACGCCTCGTCGCTGAAGCTGGATGCCGCACCGGCCCCCGACTCGACGACCACCTCATAGCCGAGCTTCAACAGCTGAGCCGCCGTGCCCGGCGTTGTCGCCACCCGTGTCTCTCCTGGCCTGGACTCCTTCAACACACCGATGAGCACGGCGACCTCCTTTGCGGTTCGGCACGCCAAGTGACAGAGCACCCGCGGGCGTCGGCGTGCGTCTGCCCGTGTCGGGTCGGTTTCTCCTGGTGGCTCTTCCCAAGGCCTGTCAGCCAGTGAGGGAAGGTCCTGCACTCGCCGGGGAAGCCGGGCGCAGGGGTTACCGGCGGATGGCCGATTCGGTCGTCCGCCGTTTCGGGCAGCGGCACTGGCCAGCCCCTACCGGGACGGCCTCGTACTCAGCGGTGGGAGGACCGGGTGATCCGGCCCTCCTGTCGATTTCGGCCTGCTTTCGCACCGCCCCCAGCGCGATGGGCGGCACTGTGGCCACCCGCTGGGCAATCGGCGTCGGTGCTCAGATCGGGTTGCGCGCTGCGCTCAGCCAGCCGCCGTCGATCACCATGGCGCTGCCGTGGATGAAGGCGGCGTCGTCGCCGGCGAGGTAGATCGCGAGCCGGGCGATCTCCCGGGGCTGGCCCCAACGGCGGGCGGGCGTACGGGCGATCTCGGTCTCGCTGTCGGGAAGCGTGTCGGAGCCGCCGTCCGGAGCCGCAAGATTCGTGTATGTGGCACCCGGGCAGATGGCGTTCACGCGAATGCCGTGATGCCCGTAGTCGAAAGTCAGTTGGCGGGTCAGTCCAAGGACACCGTGCTTCGAAGCTGTGTAGGCGGTGCCGCCGCCCGCGGCGCTGAACGACGATATGGATGCGGTGTTGACGATGGCACCCGTGGACCGCGGCAACATGCTGTTCCGGATGACGGAGCGGGCCATCAGAAAGGGGCCCGTCAGGTTGACCGCGAGGGTGCGGTTCCACTCGTCCAGGGAGATCTCGTGGGCCGGGCGGAAGCTGTCGATGATTCCCGCGTTGTTACAGAGGACGTCGATCTGGCCGGACCATGCGAGGATCTTCGCGACACAGGTCTCGACGGATGTCTCATCGGCCACGTCGGTGGTCACTGCGATCGCCCGGTCACCGGCGTCGGCTTCTTCGACGACCTCGCGGACATTGTCCGCGTTGATATCGACGGCTGCGACGCGCGCGCCTTCGAGGAGGAACTCGTTCACCATGGCACGGCCCATTCCTGAGCCTGCCCCGGTTATCAAAACGACTTTGTCTTTGAGGGACATTTTGGCACGCACCTACCGTTCATCCGTCTTTTTTGGGGATGGGTGGATTCCGGTCGTTTCACTGACCGGCACCGCGAGAGATCCCGTTCTACGGGATTTTCTAATGACAATGCGGGTAGTCACTGACTAACATTGGTTAAATAAGGCGGTCAAGACCGCATCGCGGCATCTTCGGACGAAGGCGGTCCGAAGTTGGACGTCTGACGTGAGCCAGGTCACATCCAGCTCCTTGGGCTTGCTGTCTGGGGCTCCGGCGTGGTGAATGTTGCTAACTATCGATAGTTAGCCACGTCGAGTGCCCGGTTGGCTAGCCCCCGTCACGTTCCGATGGCCTGTGAATCCGGCGCTGCCCCAGGAGGCGACCCATGAACCTGTCGACCGAGGACACATATCTTCCGTGGAGCGATCCGCAGTTCCGGACGGACCCGTACCCGTGGTACCGCAGGCTGCAGCAGGATTTCCCCGTGTACGAACTGGAGGGCACGTACGTCGTCAGCCGGTACGAGGATATCGTCCGGTACCTGAAACTCCCGATCATGAGCGTCGAGACGGCCTGGGCCAACCAGGGTCCGTGGGCCTACGTGAGCGACACCATGCTCGGCGTGGATCCGCCGGAGCACACCGCGCGGCGTCGGCACACCAACAAGTGGTTCACCCCGAAACTGGTCCGGGAGTGGGCGCGGACCACCGCCGAGGTGGCCGGCCAGGCGCTGGACCGGGTCGGCGAGGACGGGTTCATCGAGGCTTGGACAGAACTCGCAGCACTGCCGACGCACGCCACCATGTGCCGCGTACTGGGCCTGCCGGACGACGATGCCCCGGCTCGAGGGCAGGTGCCCACACCTGACCGGCGGGCTAGTATGCGCCTACTGAGCACCAGGGCACTCACTGCCCGGGCAAGGAGGTGGCGAGCAGACAATGGGGCGCGAAGCGGTGCCACGGGGTCCCAGGCCACTCGTGGCGACCGGGAGCGGGAAGCGCCCGCGGATGTCGGCGGAGGAGCGCCGCACGCAGATCCTTGCGGCCGCACGTGAGGTCTTCCTCGCTGACGGAATGGCTGGCGCCCGCACCCGTC
>CAMLJW010000199.1 GCA_946480485.1 uncultured Streptomyces sp.
AAGTCAGGATCACTTTCCCCGAAGGGGACAGCGTTTCGGTATGAGGTCGCATGAGGCCGGCACCGATGTGGGCCCCGGCCGCCGACTGATCGAGACGGAGAGCTTCGGGCCGGTGGCGGCGATCCTCGCGAGGTACTGGCACGCACAGGAACTCCTCGATCGCGATCCGGCCGCCTTTCCCTGCCGGACCCCCGACCGCTTGACACCGCCGAACGGTGCCAGTGCGATGGCGGTTTGGCATAGCCTGACATGCCGTCAGGTGACGGTGAGAACCAGCGCGGCCTGGTCGTCGAGGAAGGCGCTGCCTGCGAACTCGGTGACCGCGGCGGTGACGGACTCGATGAGGGCGGCGGCGGTGGGCGTCGTGGTCCGACATGCGACGAGTGCGTCGGCCAGGCGATCCTCGCCGAAGAACTCGCCGTCGGCGGAACGCGCCTCGGTGACGCCGTCGGTGACCAGGACCAGGCTGTCGCCAGAGCGCAGGTCGATGTTGCACAAGCCGAAGTCGGGTTCGGGAGTGATGCCCAACAGCAGGCCGGGTTGGGTGAGTTCTTCGACCGTGCCGTCGGCTCGGCGCACGAGAGGTGGTACGTGGCCCGCGCGAATCAGGTCGAGCGCGAGGTGGGACCCCGTGTGCCGAAGCTGGCCATAAACCAGCGAGACGAACCGGTCGTCGTCGGCGGTGCTCTGCGTCAGCGCGTCGTTGATGGCGGCGACCACCGCCCCCGGGTCGCTCAGGAGGCGGGAGGCGGCGCGTGCGGTGTGGCGGACCATGCCGGTGGTGGTGGCGGCCAGCGCGCCGCGTCCGCACACATCGCCGATCATGAGCGCCCAGCGATTGTCGGGCAGCGGGAAGACGTCGTAGAAGTCGCCGCCGACATCGAGTCCTTCGCCGGCCGGATGGTACGCGGCCGCCAAGGTGGCGCCGGGAATCCTGGGCAACTCGGGAGGCAGCAGGCCCGCTTGCAGATCGCGGGCCAGCCGGACACGGTCGGTGAACTGGTGGGCGTTGTCGGCACTCGAGGCGGCACGGCGGGCGAGCTCCTCGGCCAGGGCGATCGTGCGGCCCTCCAGGGGCAGGTCGGTGGACAGGAGGGTGAGCACGCCGAAGGTGCGGCCCCGGGTGGCCAGAGGCACGCAGACGAAACCAGTGATGCCGAGCTGCGCGCAGAGGCCCTGGTGCGCGTTCTCAGTGGTGCCGGAAGCCAGCACGCGTGCGACAGCGGCTTCCACCTCATCGCGCAGTGCGGGGGAAGCGAGGAGCTCCTCCTCCCAGTCCGAGGCAGCGACGGCGATTCGCCGGATCTGGCCGTGCTCGGCCACGTGGACGGCACACAGCGGCGCCAGGGCCGGCACGGTCAGCCGGGCCATGCGCTGCAAGCAGTCGGAATAGAGTGGCTCGCGCGTGACGGCGGTGCTGGCTTCCAGCACGAAGGCCAGATCCTCATGAGCTGCCTTCTCGCGCTCCTGGGCAGCGTGACCCGCCTCCACCGCGCGGTGGCGTTCAATGGCCAGCGCGGCTATCCGGGCGAACGCCGCGCTGAGCGCCAGGTCCTTCTCCTCCGGAGCCCTCGGCGTGCGGTGGTACATGGCGAAGGTGCCCAGCAGCCGACCGTCCGCGTCCTGGATCGGCGTGGACCAGCACGCCGCGACCCCGGCCTGCCGTGCCACGTGGCGGTAGTCCTGCCACAGGGGATCGGTGGCGATGTCGGTGACGATCACCGGTTCACGCCGGTAGGCGGCCGTGCCGCACGATCCGACGCCCTCGCCGATGGGCGCCCCGTCGATGGCCTCGTTGTAGAAGTCCGGCAGGCGCGGGGCGGTGCCGTGCCGCAGATGCTGTCCGTCGGGATCACTGAGCAGTACCGAGACGATCAGGTCCGGGGAGAGCTCCTCGATCGTCCCGGCCATGCCGCAGAGGATCTCGTCCAGCGGGGCGTCGCCTGCGATCTGCTCCAGCAGCGCGCGCTGCTCGGCGGCCAGGAGATGCGCGTGGTGGTACTCGGTGGTCTCGACCGCGATCAGCACGACCCCGTCGACCTGGCCGACCGCATCCCGGCGTGGCTCGTATGTGAAGTCGAAGAAGCTCTCCCGCTGCCTGCCCGGCCCGCCGAGCAGGAGCCGCCCGTCTCGGGCACGGTACGCAACGCCGGTACGGTAGACCGTATCGAGCCGGTCGAGGACGCCCTGCGCGGCCAGTTCCGGAATCAGCTCTCCGATCGGCTCGCCGACGCGTCCATGATCGCGGCCGAGGGCCTCGAAGAAGGCCGAGTTCGCCGCTTCCAGTACGTGTCTCGGGCCGCCCAGCGCGGCGAAGATCACCGAGACCTGCCCGAAAAGGTCCGCGTACTCCTCGCTCCTCCGGTCAATGGAGGAGGAAGGGGCAGTGGCCGAATTATGATGATCGAAATATAGGGACATGACAGGCCAGCCTCTCCCGTCTTCTCCGCTCGCTGACCGCACCGTCGCGTCACCTCTACTCTGACACACGTCGCTCCGCTTGCCATGCCCCAGCCGGGCCGGTCACAGCGTTGACTGGGCCCGCGCACCTACGGCCGCGCCGCGATCACGCGAGTCATCGCAGTGCGTGTCATCACTCGTACTACTGTCCGGCTGTCCACTACGCTCCTGGCCTGGCGCAAGAGCATCCGACATGCCACATCCGACATGCTGTAGTCGACATGCCGCTGTCGACATGCCGGCCACCTACCGGGCCGCGATCCGCACCGGTCTGCCGACGCACCGCGTGGTGAAGAGGCCGGCGGACACGAAGACCCCCGTCGCGGCGATCGCGGCTGCGCCCCGGGACAGACCGAAGGCCGGACCCGGGGGTCCGGCCTTCGGCGAGCGAGAGGGATTCGCTTGCTTGGGTGCGATGTCGTGGAGGTGTCAGACGGAGACGCCGTGGGAGCGCAGGAACGCCACCGGGTCCACGTCCGATCCGTAGTTCGGCGTGGTGCGGATCTCGAAGTGCAGGTGCGGACCGGTGACGTTGCCAGTCGCACCGGAGAGGCCGACCTGCTGCCCCGCGGTTACGGACTGACCGGCCGAGACCGAGAGGGAGGACAGGTGGGCGTACTGGGCGTAAAAGCCGTCGTTGAGCTGGATGACAACCTGGTTGCCGTACGCGCCACCCCAGCCGGCGGAGACGACCGTGCCCGCGCCCACGGCCTTGAGCGAGGTGCCGGTCGGGACCACGAAGTCGACACCGGTGTGGTAGCCGCTGGACCACATGCTGCCCGACATCCTGTAGGGCGTGCCGACGGTCGTGCCCTCGACCGGCGCGATGTAAGCGGCCGAAATTGGCGTGTTCGCCGTCTCGGCCGCCGTGGCGGTCTTCGGGGACGACTGAGCGGACGGCTCGGCGGACGGCTCGGCGGACGACTCAGTGGCCTTGCTCTTGCTGGAAGCAGAAGCAGAACCGGAGAAGGAGTCGGGGCCGGAGCCGGCCTTCTTGCCGATCGTCAGCTTCATGCCCGGGTGAATGAGCGCCGGATCGGCGCCGATGGCCTTGCGGTTGTCGGCGTAGAGCTTCTTCCAGCCGCCCCTGACATTCTGTGCACGGGCAATCTTCGAGAGGGAGTCACCCCTCTTCACCGTGTACGTCCTGGTCGCGGCCTTCTTCGAAACGGCGACCGGGGCGGACTCGACGGCCTTCTCCGAAACGGATACGGCTTTCTTGGAAACGGACGCGGCGACGGTCTGCGGAGTAGCGGCGTGCGCACCGGTCGCTCCCAGCAACGGCAGCGCGAGCACGGCGCCACCGGTTCCGGCAATGGCGATCGAGCGGGCGAAACGCGGGGACTTGGGGCGGCGGTGCTTACCCTTCGCGGGCATAACGAATTCCTCTCCGGCGCCTGCGAGGTGAGCTGTCGGGTGCGAGCTGGAGATGCCCGGCCACGTTTTCGCGCGGCTTTACCCCAAGCCTGTTCCGGAGACCGGAACAGGCGTTGTACCTGTGGGTCCCCCGCTCCTGCCGCGTACGGGTGAGTGTGCGGATTCCGGGCGGCGGCAGGATTAGGCGTCCGTCCGGAGTGATGGGGAACGTATGCGACCCAGACGCACAGGAACAAGCTTGGGGTTTTCCTTGTGCCCCATTCTCATGATCCTTGACCGATATCTCGGTCACCGTGGGTCAATCACAGATTCCACGCATTCCCGAATCCCCTGAGAACACCGTCGAATTACGTGAACATGGCGACAGCGGAACGTCACGAATATGACGCTGCTCACGGACCACGGGTCCAGCGACCCGCATTCCAGGGCGAGTTTAATGAAGGCGCACCAATACGGACAGAACGGTCAGATACGACGCAGGCGGAAAACTGCCGCATCAAGGTCGCCGCGCAGCCCCACCCTGAGCCCGTGATGCAAGAGCACTGCCCCCCGATGAATTTCGCCCGTTTCAAGGCATTCATACGCAGCTGTCGGTTCGAGACCGCGTAGCCGCACCGACCCGACGGGCGCGCCGTAACTCTGGGCCTGGAGCCAGGCGAGCACAACGACGCGGTCCCCGTGGACGTACTGCACCGCACTCAGCCCGCCCTCCGGCGCCCGCAGCCGGTAGAGGTCGCCACGCTGCACGACGGGCCGGATCTCCTTGTAGAGCTCCACCCACTCCCGTGCCTCGGCCAGCTCCTCGTCACTCCACCCGGTCAGGTCGCCACCCACTCCGAGCACCCCGGCCATGGCGCTCACAAAGCGGAAGCGCAGCGTGCTGACTCGCCCGTTGAGCTGTGTGTTCGGGCTGTCGGTGACCCAGGCTGCCATGACCCGCGCCGGGTGGATCTGGCTGAAGCCGTGCTGGATGGCGAGCCGGTCGAGCGGATCGGTGTTGTCCGAGGTCCACACCTGGTCCGTACGCTTCATGATCCCGAGGTCGATCCGGCCGCCGCCGCCCGAGCAGGACTCGAAGGCGACACCCGGATGCGCGGCCCGCAGTCGGTCCAACAGGCCGTACAGCGCGTGCACATGGTCGACCCACAGCCTTCGCGGATACGGCTCGTCCGGCCATCCGGCGTCCGTGAAGCAGCGGTTGAAGTCCCACTTCACGTAGTCGATGGGCGTACTGCAGAGCAAGGCGTGGAGCTGCTCCCACAGGTACTCCTGGACGTCCTCGCGCGCGACGTTCAGCACCAACTGGTTACGGAACTCGGTGCGCCTGCGCCCGGACTCGAACTGCACCCAGTCCGGATGCGCGCGGTAGAGCTCGCTGTCCGGGTTGACCATCTCCGGCTCGACCCAGATCCCGAACCGCATGCCCAGGGCGTGTACGTCGTCCGCCAGGGGATTCAGCCCGGCCGGAAATCGGTCCGGGTTGACGGTCCAGTCCCCGAGCCCGGCCCGGTCGCTGGTCCGCCTCCCGAACCAGCCGTCGTCGACGACGAAGAGCTCCACGCCCATCGCCGCGGCCCGCCGCGCGAGCGCCCGCTGCTGCTCCTCGGAGATGTCGAACTCGGTCGCCTCCCAGGAGTTGTAGAGCACGGGCCGGTCCTCGTCGGCGTCCGGGATCACATACGTCAGCTGGTAGGCGTGCCAGTCACGGCTCGCCCCGCCGAAGCCGCCGTCGCTCCACAGCCCCGCGAAGACGGGCGTGACAAAGCTCTCCCCCGGTGCCAGCCGCACCAGGCCCGAGTCGTCGTACCCGGCCCCGCCGCTGATCTGCACGCGTGCGTCCGGGAGTTGGGCCACGGCGATCCGCCAGGATCCGGACCACGCGAGCGCGCACCCGTACACCTCGCCGCTCTCCTCCGTCGCCGCGCCCTCGGCGTCCAGCGCGACCCAGGGCAGATGCTGATGCCCGGTGTGCCCGCGCCGGCTGCCGATGACCTTCTCGCCGTAGGTGAGGTCCGTTCGTACGAGCCGGGACTCGGCCGCCCACCGCCCGTGCAACTGCGACAGCCGCCAGCCGTCACGCTCGGGCAGCGTCCAGGTGGCGGAGTCGGCCCGCAGTACCTCCAGGGAGGGCCCTTCGTTGAGAAGGGTCACCCAGCGCTCCACGACGTCATGGCGCATCCGGTAGTGCAGTGTGATACCGAGCCCCGAGTCCAAGAACCGCAGCCGCAGTTCGCCATCGTCCGCCTCGTACCCCTCGAAACGCCACTCCGTGCCGCGCCGCTCGTCCGTGCGCACGGACAGCGCGGGCCGTACGAAACGGGGGCCGCCCTCGACCGGGTATTCCTCGTGCCCATCGAGCGGGGACTCGAAGGCCCGGCCCTGCGGACCGGGACGGGCGGCGAGCGCCTCGGCGTCCTCGAGCGCGATGCGCGGCCCCCAGTGCAGATGCAGCAACTCGTCCTTGTCGGTGAGCCGGAGGGCATAACTGCTCGTCGGTCCCGAGAGAAGCCACGTACGACGGTCTCCGCCGATCTCTACCATCAATTCCTCACCGATTCGAACAGTCGCACTCAAGTACCAACATCATATCCAGGTCACCCACGCCGTGGAGGTGATGCCTGTGGACAACTCATTGCCCCGGGAATCCGTGTCGTATCGTCGAGAGCGCGCCCCGCCGACAAGAGCGTCGGCCGCCGAATGGGAGGAGACCCCATGACGCAGCAGGTCCCGTCGACCGAGCCCGAGCTGACCGGAGTGCGCAACTTCCGCGATATGGGCGGCCTGCCGACCGTGGACGGCCGTCGGGTGGCGTACGGACGACTGTTCCGCAGCGGCCATCTCGCGCACGCGACCGAGGAGGACACCGAGTTCCTCACCTCGCTGGGCCTGCACACGATCTTCGACTTCCGCAATGCCGCGGACAAGGAACTGGAGGGTCCGGACGTCGACCTGCCGGGCGTGCGCAATGTGAATCTCCCGCTGACCGACCCGGCGCACGGCGCCGAGTTCTGGGAGATGGTCCACGACGGCGACCCGGACCAGCTGCGCCCGCTCCTCTCGGACGGCAAGGCCGCGAACCTGATGATCAGCTCCTACCGCATGATCATCAAGGAGCGCACGGCCGAGCACAGCCATGTGCTGCACGCGCTCGCCGAGGAAAGCCTGCCGGCGCTCATGCACTGCGCCGCGGGCAAGGACCGCGCGGGCCTCTCCATCGCGGTGACGCTCCTCGCCCTCGGTGTCGAGCACGAGTCCATCGCGACGGACTACCTCAAGTCGAACGCCGCCCACCGCCGCTACAAGGTGCACCGCGGCACGACCTCGGCCGACGGCTACGCACCGGAAGTCATGGAGCTGCTCAGCCCTCTCTTCGATGCCCGCGCCGAATATCTCGCAGCGGCGTTCCTGACGATCGAGGAGACCTGGGGAGGATTCGACGCCTATCTGGAGCAGGCTCTCCACGTGACCCCCGAGACGCGGGAGCGGCTGCGAAAGCGTTTCCTCGACTGACGGACCGAGGTCACGTCGACCGGCGGACCCACGCCAGGTCTGCGGCGACGGCTCCGCCCTTGCACGCCGCGTCCGAGAGGGCGTGGACGAGGCGAAAGCACCTGTCAGCGGTTCGCCACCGCCTGCTTCACCAGCGTCTTCCCGAAGTCCCACACCAGCCCACCCCCGTTGTGGGCGTCATCCATCACCGCGGTGAAGGCGTCCACGAACCGGTCCACGTCCCGCTGGCCGATGATCAGCGGCGGGATCAGCTTGATCACCTCCAGGTGGTCACCCGCGACCTGGGTGAGGATCCGATGCCGCCGGAGCAGCGGTACGACCACCATCTGCGCGAACAACCCCTTGCGAGCGGCCTGCAGCATCGTCCAGCGACTACGCAGCTTCAGTGAGGTGGGCCTGCCGAACTCGATTCCGATCATCAGCCCCCGGCCGCGTACCTCACTCAGCAGCTCATACTTGTCCACGAGCACGGCGAGCCGGGACTTCAGCTGCTCTCCCGTGGCGCGGGCCCGGGCGGCGATCTCCTCGTTCTCCATCACAAAGAGCACGGCGAGGCCGGCCGCCATGGCCTGTGCGTTGGACCCGAAGCTCGCGGAGTGCACAAGGACGCGGTCCATCGACGAATAGACCTTCTTGAAGATCCAGTCCTTGCCGAGGGTCGCGCCGACGGGCACATAGCCACCGGACAACGCCTTCGCCACACACACCAGATCCGGTTCGACGCCGTCCTCGTGCTGGTAGGCGTAGAAGTCGCCGGTCCGCCCGAGGCCCGTCTGCACCTCGTCCGCAATGAGCAGCGCCTTGTGCCGGCGCAGCAGTTCCTGGGCGGCGAGCACATACCCGGGCGGCGCCTCGTACACGCCCTTGCCCTGGACGGGTTCGACGATCAGCCCGGCGACGTCCCCCTTCTTCAACTCCGTGGCCAGGGCGTCGAGATCGCCGAACGGGACCGCCGTGTCGGGCAGCAGCGGCGCGAAGCCGTCACGGAACCCGGCCTCGCCGTTCACGGACAGCGAGCCGGTGGTCAGCCCGTGGAACGCGTGCGTGCAGTACAGCACGCGCGGTCTACCGGTCGCGTACCGGGCGAACTTCAGCGCCGTCTCGACCGCCTCCGTACCACTGTTGCCGAAGAACACCCGGTCGAGTTGCGGACTGTGGGTGAGGAGCCGCTCGGCGAGGAGTCCCGGCAGAGGCGGGCAGTCGAAGCGGGTGAGGTCGGCGAGCGAGGCGTCGAGCACGTCGTGCAGCGCCTTGCGGACGACGGGATGGTGCCGGCCCAGGCCCATCACCCCGAACCCGGCAAGCATGTCCAGATAGTCGTTGCCGTCCGCGTCCCAGAAGTGCGCGCCCTCGGCCCGCTCGTAGACCTTGTCGAAGCCGATGGTGTGCAGCATGCGCGGGAGTTGGTGGTTGAGGTGCCGTGAGTGGAGCTCGTAGCGCTCGGCTCCCCTCATGGCGAGTAGTCTGCCGAGATCGAACTCCTCGTTCTGCGAGGACGGTTCCACGGTCGTCATCCGGACTTTCCTTCGTGGATACGCCCGGCTTCAGCCGGAACAGCGGTCATGCCCTCACCCCTGGTTTCCGGAGACGGTGTCACGGGCAGCGCGCAGGGACTCCTTCAGGGAGCCCATGGTGGCCATCACGGCGGTCGGCTCGTAGCCGCAGTGCGCCATGCAGTTGGCGCAGCGCGGGTCCTTGCCGCGGC
>CAMLJW010000200.1 GCA_946480485.1 uncultured Streptomyces sp.
GAGGACAGGGATGTCCGCGGCGGGGTACATCTCGACGAGCGGAACGTAGGCGCCGTGGTCGAGACCGCGGTCCGGGATGTCCTGGACCGGCATGCCGGGGGCGCGCAGCAGCTGACGGACGGACTCGGCGAGTTCGGGAGCGCCGGGAGCGCCGTACTGGACACGGTAGTAGTGCTCGGGGAAGCCCCAGAAGTCATGGACGAGCGGGACGGTCTGGACCGCGCCGAGGGCCAGCGGGGCCTCCTCCCAGTGGGCGGAGACCATGAGGATCGCCCTGGGGCGCGGGAGGCCGGCCGACCATGCGGCGAGTTCACCGGGCCAGATGGGGTCATCGGCCAGCGGCGGGGCACCGTGCGAAAGATACAGCGCGGGCATACGCCACGGGACGGCACGCTCTTCGGTGGCGGCGGACATGGTATCGACTCCCTTCCGACGGACCTCTCTACTTGAAGTCTCAACCTGCGCCAACAGACCATACTCCCCTTTTGTTCAATATTCAAGAAGCTGTCTCGTACAGTAGATACATGAACCGGGCACCCGTTGAAGAGCCGCGCTGGCTCACCGATGAGGAGCAGCGCGTCTGGCGTGCGTTTATCCACGCCGCGACCCTCCTTGAAGACCATCTGGACCGCCAGCTGCAGCGCGACGCGGGCATGCCGCACGTCTACTTCCACCTGCTCGTGCAGCTCGCCGAGGCGCCGCACAAGCGGCTGCGCATGACCGAGCTGGCGAAGAACATGAAGATCACCCGGTCCCGACTGTCGCATGCCGTCGCCCGGCTGGAGAAGAACGGCTGGGTACGGCGCGAGGACTGCCCCTCGGACAAACGCGGGCAGTTCACGGTCCTGACGGACCAGGGCTACGGAGTGCTGGAGCAGACGGCACCCGGACACGTGACCGCCGTCCGCCAGGCCATCTTCAACCGGCTCTCCCCGGACCAGCAGAGGGCCCTCGGCGAGGCGATGCGGATCATCGCCGAGGGTCTCCAGCCGAAGGAGGCGGGCGCGGACCTGCCCTGGCTCCGCTAGCTCCATCCTTCGCGGGTCACTCTTTCTGGCTGTGGAATGCGGCGGCGACGCCGGTCGCCCATTGCGCCTTTCTGGCTGTGGGATGCGGCGGCGACGCTGGTCGCCCATTGCGCTGATCCGGGGCACCCGTCCCCCTGATCGCGCCGACACGGGGGCTGAACGGGAAACCGAGCGGACGGGCGGTCCCCGGTTACTCGCCGGTCACTCCCCGCCTTTCCTGTGATCTGCATCACATACCCTCGGCCTCCCACGATCGGTCTCCTCCAACGCGCGCCCGCGCATTCGGCGGCACAGGGTGATCGGACAGGGTGCAGCCAGAAACGGCGGCTGCCTGGAGCGAGAGGCCCGCGCATGCAGCCGAGAGCGAGAGGCCCGAGCATGCGGCCGACCAACCGCCGGATACGCCCGCGCATGCGACCGACCTACCGCCGGATACGCCCTCGCCGCCGCGCCGCCGCCCTCGCCTCGGTGACCGTCCTCATCCTGGCGGTCGGGACCTCGGCCGGGACCGGGCATCTGAGGACCGGTTCGACGACGGTCTCGGGACCTATCCCGACGGCGCGCACGCGGGCGCTCGGCCCCTGCATGATCAGCAGCGCGATGGACGTACAGATGTCGGAGGGCATACCGACGCCGCCCGGCTACGCCCCCTCCACCGGCACCGTCAGGGCCCTGAACCTCATGGTCGACTTCTCCGACGCCCCCGGCCAGGGCAGCGCGCTCGACCGCTTCAGGGAGTTCTTGCCGCAGACCACCGACTGGTTCCGGACCAGTTCCTACGGCCGCCTCGACTACCGCCCCGAGGCCCCTGTCCGCGACTGGCTGCGGATGCCCAGGCCCTTCGAGGCGTACGGGATAGAGCGCGGTGCCCCCTTTGAGCCCGGCTACCGTGAGCTGGTCGAGGACCTCGTGGCCGCGGCCGACACCGAGGTGGACTTCAAGGCGTACGACCTCGTGAACGTCCTGTTCACCCCCAACGCCGGACCCTCCGCGCTGCACACCGTCCTGTCGGTGACCTTCGCGGACAACACGGAGGCGCCGGCCGCCGACGGTGTCCCCATAGCCAACGCGTCGTTCGTCTACAGCCGCCAGGACGACGGCTCCGGCTCGTACGCCGAGACCGGCTATCGCGTCCTCCCCCACGAGAACGGCCATGTCTTCGGCCTGCCCGACCTCTACACCCGGGACGGGGGCGGCGCGGTCGGGCACTGGGACATCATGAGCGAGGACTGGGGGGCTGACAACGACCTGCTGGGCTGGCACAAGTGGAAGCTCGGCTGGCTCGACGACGAGCAGGTCGGCTGCGCGGCCACGCGCGGGACGACCGAGCACGTCCTGACGCCACTGCAAAAGCGCGGCGGTGGCGGCAAGCTGGTCTTCGTGCCGATCAACGCGACCACGGGGTACGCGGTCGAGGTGCGCATCCGCGGGGGCAACGACGTGGACGTGTGCAAGGCGGGCGTGCTCGTCTACAAGGTCGACGCGGACGTCGGCACCGGCCGCGGCCCCATCACCGTGGTCGACTCCACCAAGGACAGCGGCGGCTGCACCCGCAGCCCGAATGTGCACGCCGATCTGTCCGACGCGCCGTTCCGCCCCGGCCAGCACTTCAAGGACTCCAGGACCGGGATCCAGATCACGGTCGGGAAGAAGGATCGCGCCGGGAACTACCGGGTGTATGTCACACGCCGCTGAGTGCGGATCGCGGGCGGCCCTGCCGCCCGCGGCACGGCCTGGCCACAGTGAGCACGCGCCGGCCTCCTCGGGGGCGGTGCGCCGACTGATCAAGGGCTCCCCGGGCCGTGGCGCCTGGGGCAGGGCTCCCCAGGGCCCGCGCCCAGTCAGGACGGGCCGGGCCGGCTCCCCAGGGCCGTGGCGACTGGGACAGGGCTACCAGAGGCCGTGGGGCGCGTGCGCGTTCATTACGGTGTTCGGGACACCGTACGGAGAGCCCATGCCATCGACACACTTCACGCCGGCGCCCGGCACCCACGACACCCCAGGCACCCCAGGCACATCGGGCACACCAGGCACGCCCAGCACCGACGACTCCGTCGTGCCCAGCGAAGCCGTCGCCCCGCTGATGCGCGGGATCACCGTGCTGCGCCGGCTCACCGAGGCGGGCGGGGCGTCGAGCCTCAGCGGCGTGGAGCGGTCCACCGGGCTCGCCAGGTCCACCGTGGACCGGATCGCGGCGACGCTGGCGCGCATGGGGTACGTACGGCTGGACGGGCGGGACGTTGTGCTCGCGCCACGGCTGATGGAGCTGGGCAACGCGTATCTGGCGGCGCTGCGGCTGCCCCGGCTGCTGGGGGCGCGTGCGGACGCGCTCGCGGACGAACTGGACGAGTCGGTGTCGCTGGCGGTCGCGGACCGGGACGGGATCCGCTTCATCCATCAGGCGACGCGGCGGCGCGCGATATCGCTGAGCTTCCGGATCGGTGATCTGCTGCCGACCGAACGCACCGCGCCGGGGCCCCTGTTCGCCCTGGAGTGGATGCCTGAGGACTGGGCGCGGTGGCGCGCTCGGAAGGCCGCCGATCCCCGGGACCGCGGGTTTCCGGCGGTGCCGCCGCGTGAACGCCCCGCCCGGGACGAGGAGTTCGAGGAGCGGACGCGCCAGGCGCGTCGTCGGGGGTGGGCGCTCGACGACCAGTTGATCGAGCCGGGTCTGGCGGCGGTGTCCGTGCCCGTACGGGAGCCGGGCACCGGGAGGATCGCCTGTGTGGTGAGCGTGGTGAGCCACACCAGCCGGCACACCGCGGCCTCGCTCCGAGACACGCTGCTGCCCCGGCTGCGGGCGACCGCACACGCCATGGAGCAGGACCTGCGGGCGAACGGGCTCCGCGAGGCAGACGTGCGCGCGGACGACCCGCGTGAGGAGGACGGGCCCAAGCAGAACGGGCGCGAGGTGCCCGCCGAGCCCGCGGCCCCGCCGTCCGGGCTCGCCGTCTGGACGGCGGCGTCGAAGAAGGAGCTGGGCCGGGAGTTCATCGAGTCGCTGGCGCGCGGACTGACCGTGCTGACGTCGTTCGGCGAGGGGCGGGCCGAGCTGACGCTCACCCAGGTCGCGCGGGCCACGGGCCTGGCGCGTGCGACGGCGCGCCGTGCGCTGATCACCCTGGAGCACCTGGGGTACGTCGCCGCACATGGTCGGACCTTCGCGCTGACGCCCCGAGTCCTGGGACTCGGCTTCCCACCGCTGTCGCGCACAACGCTCCCGCAGATCGCTGCCCCGCACCTGGCCGAGCTGGCCCGGCGGCTGCACGACTCGGCATCCCTGGCGGTGCTGGCGGGCGACGAGATCCAGTACACGGCCCGCGTCGCCACCAGCCGCATCATGAGCGTCAACGTCGCGGTCGGCACCCGGCTACCCGCACACGCGACCTCGCTGGGCCGCGTGATGCTCGCGGACCTCGCGCCCGGCCAACGCCCCGCACCCGGCCGACACCCAGCACCCGGGCAACGCCCCGCACCCGGCCGACACCCAGCACCCGGCCAACGCCCCACGCCCGGCCCGCACGCGCCGACCGCGCGCACGATCACGGACCCCAAGGCACTCACGGCCGTCCTGAACCGCGTACGGGAGGACGGATACGCCCTGGTCGACGGGGAGCTGGAGGAGGGGCTCCGCTCCATCGCGGTCCCGGTGCGCGACCGCACGGGCACGGTGGTCGCTGCCGTGAACGTCGCGATGCACAGCTCCCGGCGCACCCCGGAGAAGTGCGTTGACGAGGTACTACCGGAACTGCGCGCGACAGCGACCGCCATCGAGGCTGACCTGCATGTCGCGGGCCGCTTCACCCGCGTCCCGCCCGCCTGACCCGATGTGCCCGCCCAGACCGACGCGGACGGGCGATCATCTGCGTCCCGCCCTTGGCCAGGTGGTGCGGCACCTCGAGTGGCCTGGTCGGCGAGGGCTCCGTACACGATGATCTCCACGACGTTTCCTCCCGCTGCGTGATGGTCTGTCCCACCGGCGCCCCCGGGCGGCTTCCCGGGTTCGTGCTCGGGCCGGCCGGTCCGTGGTGCGGGGACGTTCGGCCCAGCGGCGGTTGGTGCAGTACGTGCGGTGCGAGGCGGCTGGGAGCAGTGTCGGCCGGGACATACAAGCCCCTCTGACCGGCCCACCACCCACTATCGTGAAGGTAGGAGGGCGCCTGATCCTGGTGCGTCTTGCGGGAGCCGGTCGGAGGCTCACCGGCGTGACCTGCTCGAGGGACTCCTGCGGCCCGACACGGAGATCCGTGACGAGGTGATCGACCAGGTACTGGCGCGTGGTGCTGTGGCTGGTGCCGCGCGGCATCGGCGTCTCCGTCACGGAGGGCGTGGTCACGCTCGCCGGCCAGACGAAACGCAGGAGCGAGACGGAGATCGCCGTCTCCATGACCCGGCAGATCGACGGCGTGGTCGCGGTCGTCGGCAAGCTCACCTGGCGCCTGGAGCACCCGTCTGCGGTCGGACGAACAGGCGCCGCACGGTGCGGGCCGACGACCGGCTGCGCAAACTCTGAGAGGAGGCGGACCATCATGGCGACGAACGTGCTGGTCACCTACGGAACGACAAACGGATCGACGGCGGAGATCGCCCAGACCATCGCCGAGGTCCTGCGCAAGGACGGGCTGGCGGTCGAGGCCCTCCCGACCCGCTCCGTGTCGAGTGCGGCGTCGTACGACGCCGTCGTGGTCGGCGGCGGGCTGTACGCCGGTCGCTGGCACAAGGACGCCCGGCGTTTTGTCCGCCGACACCGCGAGGCCTTGTCCAAACGCCCGCTCTGGTTCTTCAGCAGCGGCCCGCTCGACGCCTCGGCCTCGGAGCGTGACGTCCCGCCCGTGCCCTGGGTGAAGAAGGCCATGGCCCGGCTCGACGCCAGGGAGCACGTCACCTTCGGCGGTTGCCTGCAGGAGGGTGCGAAGGGCTGGGTCGCCCGGATGATCCTGCGCGACGGCAGGGGCGGGGACTTCCGCAACTTCGATCAGATCGAGGCATGGGCAGCACGGATCGGCCACGAGCTGACGATCTGAAAGGAAGGTGGGAGAGAAGCCCTTAGATCGCCGCAGATCAGAGCGAATGTGTTGGAGACCACTGAACGCGCCGGGGCATCCTTCCTAGCCATTTCCACTCCTCTCAAGAATATGCACGGCAGATACTCCCCGACCGCAGTTGACTCCGACTCACCCAGGGCATGCCGGCGCTGCCATCAGACGGAAGCGCTGAGGCGCGGCAGGCGCTTCGGCCACCTGACCAGGAACTCACCCAGAGGCTCCAAAAACGACGTCTGCGTTCTCGCCACTCCAGCCAGCCGGGCTGTGCCAGTGGCGTCGACGACCGAGGAGTCGGCCGGCTGGAGGTCCGCCCAGAGAAGTGCTGCCTTCAGCGCATGGCGGACCGCCTCGTGCTGGGAGGGGCGTGTGTGGTGGGTGGCGACTCCCGTGCGGCAGCCGACCTCCCGCTTCCGCTCGGAAGCACGGCCGGATAAGCACAGCGTTGAAAGCATCGTCAAACGGCTTGACGGACTTGACGACCGTTGTAATGTGTTAACCGTCCCTGCCCGACTGGCCCGAGAGGTGCGGAACGCCACGCCATGCCCCAGCAGCCACCAGCCCACCCGGCGCCCTCAGCGCATGTGACAGCCGCCGAGATCTCCCGTATCGCAGGGGTCACGCGCGCCACCGTCAGCAACTGGCGCCGCCGCCACGACGACTTCCCGGCTCCCAGCGCAGGCACGGAAACCAGCCCGCTCTACGACCTGCCGGCCGTCCAGGCATGGCTGCGGGGACGCGGGCACACCTCCACCGCCTCGCCGACCGAGGAGCTGCGTACGGCGCTCCGGCTGCTGGGACCCGGCTCGGGAGTGGCCGCGCGACTGTTCCCGCTGGTGGCTGCCGCGTCCCGCCGTACGCCGGAGGAGCTGGCCGAACTCGCCGCCGTACCCGAGGACCAGCTGATCGCCCGCGCGGAGAAGACCGCGGGCGAGCTCCCGGCTGCCGTGCCCGAGGCCGAACCGGTCCGCTACGGTCCGGCCGACGCGGGAGCGGTCCGCGCGCTGCTGGCTTGCGTCCGTGAGGCGGGGCCACAGGCCTCCGTCGACGTCCTCGCCGAACGCGAACTGGACGAGGGCACCGCCAGCGGCGTCTACCAGACCCCGGAGGGCCTGGCCCTGCTCATGGCACGGCTGCTGCCCGCCGGCGCGTCCCGCGTCCTCGACCCCGCCTGCGGCAGCGGCACGCTCCTCGCCGCCGCCGCCCGGCAGGGAGCGCGGGAGCTGTTCGGGCAGGACTCGCTCCCCGTCCAGGGCCGGCGCACCGCGGTCCGGCTGCTGCTCGCCGCACCCGGGGCCGAGACGGCGGTCCGCGTCGGCGACAGCCTGCGCGCCGACGGCTTCCCCGACGTCACAGTGGACGCTGTCCTGTGCAACCCGCCGTTCGCCGACCGGGACTGGGGTCACGACGAGCTGGCCTACGACCCGAGGTGGGCGTACGGACTGCCGCCCCGCTTCGAGTCCGAACTGGCCTGGGTGCAGCACGCCCTCGCGCACCTGGAGCCCGGCGGCCACGCGGTCATGCTGCTGCCGCCCGCGCTCGCCTTCCGCTCCTCCGGCCGCCGCGTCCGCGCGGAACTCATCCGCGGCGGGGCCCTGCGCGCCGTCGTCTCCCTTCCGGCACGTGCCGCGTATCCGCTCCACATCGGCCTGCAGATCTGGGTGTTCCAACGCCCCGAGCCGGGCGGCACGGACCGTACGACGGTGCTGTTCGTCGACGGGGAGGGCGAGCAGCGGGACGGCGCCCCGGGCACGGCGTCCGCCACCGACACGGCCACGGCCGACGCCGGCACCCGTGGCGGCTCACGCCCCCGCCGATCCGGTTCGTCCGCTTCCGCCGCCTCCTCCACCCCTGCCTCTTCCGCCTCCGCCTCCGCCGCCTCCTTCGACTGGGCGGGGCTGACCGACCGGGTCCTCGGCCAGTGGGCCGCGTTCACCACCGCACCCGACACCTACGCCGATGAGCCCGGCGTCGCCCGTGCGGTGCCGCTCGTCGACCTCCTCGACGACGTCGTCGACGTCACCCCGGCCCGCCATGTGCGGGCGACCGCGGCCGACATCGACCCGGCCGCCCTGGCCCGCCGCGTTCACGACCTGCACGGGCAACTGGCCGAGCAGGTCACCGCCCTGGCGGCCGCCTCCGCGTCCGGCGGCTGGCAGCCGTCCGGCGCCTCGGCCCGCGAATGGCGTACGGCGACCGTCTCCGACCTGGCGCGCGGCGGGGCCCTGACCGTGCTGCGGGCGGCGACGCCCGGCACCCGAGGCTCCAAAAGCTCCGGCGCCCCCACCGTGGACCGGCCGGTCCTCGCTGCCCGCGACATCTCGGCCGGAAACCCGCCGTCCGGCACGGCTGTCGACATCCACGCGGAGGCCGCGCAACCCGTAGCCGCCGGGGACGTCCTCGTACGCGCCGTCGCGGGCGGCGGTGACGCGGCCTCGATGACCCGGGTCGCGGACGACCGGGACGCCGGAGCCCTGCTGGGTCAGCACATCCACCTCCTGCGCCCCGACCCGGCCCGCCTCGACCCGTGGTTCCTGGCCGGATTCCTCGGCGCCGAGGACAACATCGCCTCCGCGTCGACCGGCAGCAGCCTCGTGCACGTCACACCGGGCCGCCTGCGCGTACCGCTGCTGCCTCTGGAAGAACAGCGGCGCTACGGGGAGGCCTTCCGCCGCGTGTACGAGCTGCGCGCGGCCGTCCGCCGGACCGCCGACCTCGCCGCCGACACCGCGGCCGCCCTCACCACCGGCCTCACCGCCGGCGTACTCCTGCCACCGGACACCATGAATGCTCCGGACACAGCGGACACCCCCGACACCCCGGACAGCCGTTCCGCCTGAAACGCCCCACACGTCCGACCCCACACGACCACACTGGATCCCTGCCGTCTCACGCCCACCACGCCCGGGACGGCGCTCTTCGGAAGGAAGCCGGGACCTCTTGAA
>CAMLJW010000201.1 GCA_946480485.1 uncultured Streptomyces sp.
CAGACACCGAAGCCCAGTTGAGGCATCTCGGCGCCGTTGTTCAGGATGATCGGGGGGACCTTGCTCACGAGCTCTCGATCCTTCGGTCGTCGGTCGTTCATCCCTTTGGCAACGATCAAGGGCGGCCATGCATTCCTGACACGTACGTATTGCTGCGCCGCGCCGCCGCGCCGCCGCCCCGGCGCGCCGCCACCCCGGTGCTTCTCCCGCCGGGGGGCCGGGTGGGGTGGCTTCGAGGGCCCCCGGATCCCCCACGCGGCGGAGCCGCATGGTGTCACTCACCGCGCCCCTATGGGTCGCGGTGCAGCCGGACCCCGCCCGCCAGGATCCTCGTCGCCAGTGCGTCCGCCGCTCCCTGCGCCGGGGTTCGGCGTCCTCCGTGGACCAGGACGAAGTCGACCTCGCCGAGTTCGGGGAGATCCGCGCGGTCCGGGACGCGGACGAGCCCCGGCGGGATCAGCCCCCGGGAGTGGGCCATCACGCCGAGACCCGCCCGTGCGGCCGCGATGAGGCCGTTGAGGCTGCCGCTCGTGCAGGCGATGCGCCAGGCCCGCCCCTGTTTCTCCAGGGCCTCCAGGGCGAGGGCGCGGGTGATCCCCGGCGGCGGGTACACGATCAGCGGCACCGGGCGCTCGGGGCTGAGCCGTAGGCGTTCCGCGCCGATCCAGACCAGCTGGTCGTGCCACACCAGTTCGCCGCGCTGGTCCTGCGGGCGGCGCTTGGCCAGTACCAGGTCGAGTTTCCCGTTGGCCAGTCGCTCGTGCAGAGTGCCCGAGAGCTCCACCGTCAGCTCCAGGTCGACCTCGGGGTGGTCGTGCCGGAAGCCCTCCAGGATCTCGGGGAGCCGGGTCAGTACGAAGTCCTCGGACGCGCCGAAGCGCAGCCGGCCGCGCAGCCGCGTCCCCGTGAAGAACGCCGCTGCCTGCTCGTGCGCCTCCAGGATGCGGCGCGCGAACCCGAGCATCGCCTCGCCGTCCTCCGTGAGCTCCACGGAGTGGGTGTCCCGCGAGAACAGCTGCCGCCCGGTCGCGGCCTCCAGGCGGCGCACATGCTGGCTGACCGTCGACTGGCGCAGCCCGAGACGCCGCGCGGCCTGCGTGAAGCTCAGCGTCTGCGCCACGGCCAGGAAGGTACGCAGCTGCGAAGGGGCGTACACGCGGTCCAGGATATCGTGATACGCGATGACGGTCAGAGCGGTATGCCTGATTCCCGATCAAGGGTCAAAGGGTGAGGATGGGGAGGCACGTCCCCGCGCCGAAAACCGACATCATGAGCCGGCTCAGCTAGGCACCGGCTCAGCTACATGAACCGAAATCGGCGCATGAGTGGCCCCAGCGCCCGAACCGCCCCAGTACACGAACCGTCCACCCGTACACGAACCGCCCCAGTACACGAACCGACTCAGCGACGGAGCACCGTGAAACGCCTGAAGTGGCCGTCCTGGCTTCCGATCGACCCGTACATCCTGCTGCTGCTCGCAACGGTGGGGATCGCGGCGCTGCTGCCCGCCCGGGGGACGGCGGCCGATGTCGCGTCCGGAGCGTCGACGGGCGCGATCGCTCTTCTCTTCTTCCTGTACGGGGCACGCCTGTCGACCCGTGAGGCGTGGGACGGCCTGCGCCACTGGAGGCTTCACGTCACGGTCCTGGCCTGCACCTTCGTGGTGTTCCCCCTGCTCGGCCTGGCGGCCCGCGGGCTCGAACCGGTGTTCCTGAACCACTCGCTCTACATAGGCCTGCTCTTCCTCACCCTGGTGCCCTCGACGGTCCAGTCCTCGATCGCGTTCACGTCCATCGCACGCGGAAACGTGCCCGCCGCGATCTGCGCGGGCTCGTTCTCCTCCCTCGCCGGCATCGTGATCACCCCGCTTCTCGCGGCGACGCTGCTCCGCAGCACAGGCGGCGGCTTCTCCGCGGACTCGATGCTCAAGATCGTGCTGCAACTGCTCGTGCCGTTCGTGGCGGGTCAGGTGCTGCGACGCTGGATCGGGGAGTTCATCGCGCGCCACAAGAAGGTCCTCGGCCTCGTCGACCGCGGCTCGATCCTGTTGGTCGTCTACACCGCGTTCAGCGAGGGCATGGTGCGGGGCATCTGGCACCAGGTCGGCCTGGTACGGCTGGCCGGCCTGCTGGCGGTCGAGGCGGTGCTGCTCGCCGTGATGCTCACGCTCACCTGGTACGGGTCGAAGGCGCTGCGCTTCAGCCGCGAGGACCGGATCGCCATCCAGTTCGCCGGGTCGAAGAAGTCCCTGGCGTCCGGTCTGCCCATGGCGAGCGTGCTGTTCGGGGCGCAGGCCTCGTTGGCCGTGCTGCCGCTGATGCTCTTCCACCAGATGCAGCTCATTGTCTGCGCGGTGATCGCCAAGCGCCGCTCCCGCGACCTGGGGCCGGAGCTCACCCCGGCCCCGGGCGCGGAGTCACGATGCGAGGTCGGTACAGGGACACGTTCCGACTGAGGTTCTGCCTGCGCCGCGGTCCCGGTCGCGTCCAGCCCTGAGGAGCCGGTCAGCCCTGGGGGGCCCGGGCCCCCAGGGCGATGCGGTGCTCGCCCGTGTACACGTTCATGGAGGCGTCCCGCAGGAAGCCGACGAGGGTCAGGCCCGCCTCCGCAGCGAGGTCGACCGCCAGGGACGACGGCGCCGAGACCGCGGCCAGGACCGGGATGCCCGCCATCACCGCCTTCTGGGCGAGCTCGAAGGAGGCCCGGCCCGAGACGAGCAGGACCGTGCGGGAGAGCGGAAGCGTGCCGTTCTGCAGGGCCCGGCCGACCAGCTTGTCGACCGCGTTGTGCCGGCCCACGTCCTCGCGGATGTCGAGCAGCTCGCCGCCCTCCGTGAACAGGGCCGCCGCGTGCAGACCCCCGGTCCGTTCGAATACCCGCTGGGCCGCGCGCAGCCGGTCGGGCAGGCACGCGAGCAGTTCCGGTCCGAGCCGGACCGCGGAAGCGTCCCCGTCGTCGATGGCCCACCGCGCCGTCGTACGGACCGCGTCCAGGCTCGCCTTGCCGCACAGGCCGCAGGACGAGGTCGTGTAGACGTTGCGCTCCAGCGTGATGTCCGGGATCACGACGCCTGGCGCCGTTGTCACGTCCACGACGTTGTACGTGTTGGACCCGTCCACCGTCGCACCCACGCAGTACACGATGTTCTGCAACTCGTCGGCCCTGCCCAGCACGCCCTCGCTGACGAGGAAGCCCGCGGCCAGGGCGAAGTCGTCGCCCGGGGTGCGCATGGTGATCGCGAGCGGCTTGCCGTTCAGCCGGATCTCCAGGGGTTCCTCGGCGACGAGCGTGTCCGGGCGGGTGGAGACCGCACCGTCCCGGATACGGATCACCTTGCGTCGTTCCGTGACTCGTCCCATGTCCTGATCAGCCCCGGTTCTGTACGTGCTGGTGGCCGAAACGGCCACTTATGCGGAGGTTGGCGTGGGTCACCGGGTGGTCGTGCGGGCACGTGAGGTGCGGGCAGGTGACGTTCACCATCTCATTGTCCTGCACGTGCAGAGCGAGTCGAAGCTCCGGGTGCCGCCCTCGCGCCCCTGGCCGGACCGGCGGGAGCCGCCGAACGGGGCCTGGAGGTCGCACGTCTGCCTGAGGGCCTTCCTCGACGGGGCCATGGAGGACGCGCCGCTGCCCCTGCCGAGGGGAGCAGCGATAGCCTGTGCGGCCACACCACGCCGACCGTACCCCGATCCCCTCGCCAGCAGGATTCCCGTGACACACCCAGCAGATCCCCTCCAGCCGAAGCTCGCCCCGCCGCTTTCGCCCGGATCCCCCGGATCCGGGCGCCCTGCTTCCCCCTTCTGGCGGCATCACCAGGTTCCGCTGGTCGCCACCCTGGCGGCCCTTCCGCTGTACGCGGTGTGGTGGGCGTTCCTGGCCACCGGCGGCGGGGATCTCGCGGCACAGGAGGCGTGGGCGGGCTTCGCGGCGCGGTACGGCGGGTCGGCGTACAACCTGTCCTGGTACGGCGGGACGCACACCGCCAACTACAGCGTGCTCTCCCCCTACTTGATGGCAGCGTTCGGGGCGAACACGGTGAGCGTCGTCTCCGGACTGGTGGCCTCCTGGCTGGCTGCGCTGCTCCTGGTCCGCAGTGGGATGCGCCGGCCGCTGGGCCCGGCGCTGCTCGCCTCGCTGATGCTGTGGTTCAACGTCGCTGCGGGACGCACGACCTTCGCGCTCGGCGTCGCCCCGGGTCTCGCTGCCTGCGTGCTGCTGACCGGCGGGCGGCGGGTGGTGCTCGCCTCGGTGTGCTCCGCACTGGCCACGATCGCCTCACCGGTTGCGGGGCTGTTCCTGGCGGTGGTGGGCGCCGGCTTCCTCGCCGTACGGGACTGGAGGCGGGCCCTCGCCCTGCTGGCGCCGCCCGCGGTCGTCGTCGCCACGACCACGCTGCTGTTCCCGTACTCCGGCCGGCAGCCGATGCCGTTCGCGCGACTGCTTGTGCCCGTGCTGCTCGGCCTCACCGTCACCGCACTGGCCCCGCGGGCCTGGCGCGTGGCTCGGTGGGCGGGGGCCGTGTACGCGGTCGGGGTCGTCCTCGTGTATCTCGTCCCCTCGCCGATCGGCACGAACGTCGAGCGGTTCGCGTGGATCTTCGCGGCGCCCGTGTTGCTCGCGGCCCTGCTCGCCTCACCGGAGGCGGCGCGGTGGCGGCGTAACACCCTCGTCGCGGCGCTGGTGCTGTCCGTCGGCTGGGTGGTGCCGAAGATGGTCGTCAACCGCCTGGGGGGCGCTCCCGTGCCGGCCTGGGCCGCCGACACCCAGGGCGTCGTACGCGCCCTGAAAGGGCTCGGCGCGGACCGCACCCGGGTGGAGGCCGTCCCCGCCGATGACCACCGCGAGTCGTCCCTCCTCGCCCCGTACGTCAACCTGGCCCGCGGCTACAACACCCAACTCGACCTGGAACGCGGCCCCCTTTTCTACGACGGCACCTTCTCGGCGGCCCACTACCGGGCCTGGCTCGACCGCTGGGCCGTCGGCCTGGTCGTCCTGCCCTCCGCCGAACCGGACCGGTACGCCAGGGACGAGGCCCGGCTGGTGCGCGAACACCGGCCCGCCTGGCTGGAGCCGGTGTGGCACGACGCCCACTGGCAGGTCTACCGTGTGCGCGACGCCGTCCCCCTGGTCTCACCGCCCGCCACGGTGGTGCGCACGGGCGGAGCCGCGATGGACGTCCGCATGCCGCGGCCCGGCACGACGACCGTCCGTATCGCGTACTCACCCTGGCTGCACACCGACGGCGCCTGCCTCACCCGGGACGGCGAGTTCACCCGGCTGACCGCGACCGCGCCGGGCGAGTACCGGATCGGCTCGGAATACGTCGGAATACGGTCGCTCACCACGGGCGCGAGATGCTGACCTGCCCCATGGCGTGGCGCTCCGCCGTCTGCGACCCGACCTGCGGCCAACCGCCACAACGGTTCGGGATGGCGCCCTGACCCGCGCCCGGTGGGGCCGGCCGCGGGCAGCGCCACGGTCGGCTGCGCCCACCCCGGACGGCAGTCATCAGCGTGGTCACGGCAGGCAGCGTAAGTGCTCGGGCGTCGGTGGGAGTGACCGAAGCCGACAAGCCTGACACGCCTTTCCTGTGGCTTCACCTGTTCTCGTACCCGTGAGTACCTGATCAGACTGGTGGGTCCGCACCCAGCAACGAGGGGGACCGCCCATGAAGGGCTCACGCATCGCCGCTGTCGGTCACTACCAGCCCGCCAAGGTACTCACCAACGAGGACGTGGCAGCTCTGGTCGACACCAGCGACGAGTGGATCAGGAGCCGAGTGGGTATCCGCACACGGCATGTGGCCGGGCCCGACGAACCGGTCGACGAACTGGCCGCACACGCCGCGGCCAAGGCCCTCGCGTCCGCCGGGCTCGCCCCCGGTGACATCGACCTCGTCCTGGTGGCCACCTCCACCGCGGTCGACCGCTCGCCGAACATGGCCGCCCGGGTCGCCGCCCGCCTCGGCATGCCGTCCCCGGCCCTGATGGACCTCAACGTCGTCTGCGCCGGCTTCACGCACGCACTGGCCACGGCCGACCACGCCGTACGAGCCGGCGGCGCGACCCGGGCGCTCGTCATCGGCGCCGACAAGATGTCCGACGTGACCGACTGGACGGACCGTACGACCTGCGTACTCGTCGGTGACGGGGCGGGGGCCGCGGTGGTCGAGGCCTCCGACGAGACCGGCATCGGGCCCGTTCTGTGGGGTTCCGTGCCGGAGATGGGCCATGCCGTACGCATCGAAGGCACCCCCTCACGCTTCGCGCAGGAGGGCCAGAGCGTCTACCGCTGGGCGACCACCCGGCTCCCGCCCATCGCGCGCAAGGCGTGCGAGCGCGCGGGCCTCGCTCCGGAGGACCTCGCCGCGGTCGTGCTGCACCAGGCGAACCTGCGCATCATCGAGCCGCTCGCTGAGAAGATCGGCGCCGTGAACGCCGTCATCGCGCGCGATGTCGCCGAGTCCGGCAACACCTCCGCGGCGAGCATCCCGATCGCGCTGTCGAAGCTCGTCGAGCGGGGCGAGATCTCCACGGGCGACCCGGTGCTGCTCTTCGGGTTCGGCGGGAATCTGTCGTACGCGGGGCAGGTGGTCCGCTGCCCCTGAGGGCTGCCGCGGGCTGCCGGAGAAGCACTGCGGAGCGCACTGCCGGACCGGTGTGACAGGTCAACTCCCCGGGTCCTGGACGTTGCGCTCGCTGACCTGTGGACGACAGTGCCTCGATTACCCGATGCCCTGCCGATCCGGCTGGAGGGCGAAGGCGCGGTCCGCGGTCTCCGGCACCGCCCGTACCACTGCCCGGGTCAGCAGGGTGCGATGCCGGATCAACGGTTCACGACGGTCCTCGGGAACCGCCCCGAGGAGATCGTCGAGCCCGGCCAGCACACGGCGGGTGACCTGAGGGCTGGGCACCGCGCACGCCCGGATCTCGGCGAAGGCGAGATCGATCAGCTCGGTCCAGCCCGGCACGGGCTGCACCAGCCGTACCGTGCCCTGCCGATCCCGGTGCAGTGAGGCACCGAGCGGGCGCTGCGCCACCGCGGACAGGAACTGCACGATGCGGTCCACGGCCTGCACGGCTGTCGTGGGGTCGTTCTCGGCCGGCGACAGCGCGCGCAGCGCGATGTCCGACAGTTGCCGCAGCCCGAACCCGAGATCCTGGTGGAACGTGCGCTCGGCGCCCACCGACACCTGGAAGTGCAGCACTCCCAGCCCCTTCGCAAGGTTCCCGCCGTGTCCGCCGTGTCCGCCGTGTCCGCCGTGTCCGCCGTGTACGGCGAACATCGGAGTCCCCGGCACAACGAAGTCCCCGATCCGCGGAATGATCCGCAGCACGACTCCGTGCTGCCGCGCCACACGGACGAGCCGTGCGACGTTGACGTCCCGCAGTACCCCCGCGCGCCCGTGGTGGGCGAGGCGGGCGGTCTCGGGACCGAGGCCGACCGGCTCCCGTACGGAGATGTCGAGCGGCATGCTCGCGACGACCCGCAACGACTCCGTGGTGATCCGGTCGACGATGTGCCCGACCCGCATCAGCCGCAGGATCGTGTTCACGTACATCACGAACAGGACCACGCTCAGCCCCACCATGATCACCGTGAGGAGGGACTGGACGAGCGGGGTGGAGGACACCCGCGCGGGGTCGGGCTGACTGTCGTACGAGGTGAGGACGAGCAGGGACAGGACGAAGGTGGCCAGAAACACCGCGAAGGTGGCCTTGGTGATCCGGCTGCGCACGAAGATCCGTACGACGCGTGGGCTGAACTGCCCGGCGGTCATCTGGACCGCGACCAGCGAGATGCTGAAGACAACGCCGATGAAGGTCATCATCGCCGCGCTGACCGTGGTGACCACGGTCTTCGCGTCCTCGGCGATCCCGTGCAGATCACGGACGGCGTCCACGTCGCCCGCGTCGCGCAGCGCGGTCAGGATCGCGTCGTCGGCCGTCGACGCCGCTGTCCACACCACGAAGACCAGGACCAGGGCAACGGTCGGAGCGAACCAGAACGTGTCCCGCAGCTGCTCCCGCAGCGGCGACAACGGCCGCGGCCGTCGCCCCGGTGGCAAGCCGACCGTAGTACTCCAGTCACTCATGGTGCGACTGTAGGCGTACCTTCCGTGCCCCCCCGGGAACCCCCGCCGGGGCCGGATATGCCCGTGAAAGCCACGCCCAAAGCTTGGTATTGTTGTCCATGTCGCCGCGGGAAACTTCCTCCCCAGGAGGCACACCTGGTCCGGGTGGCGGAATGGCAGACGCGCTAGCTTGAGGTGCTAGTGCCCTTTATCGGGCGTGGGGGTTCAAGTCCCCCCTCGGACACGCGCACTATTCACCCGTCCCACGGGGACGATGGTCACATCGGCCTCGTGGGCGGCTGAATCGTAAGAAACTTGCAGGTCAAACGCCTTGTAGAGATCCCCGAGACGGGTTGAATCCGACAGCTTGGCGCCAACATCCCCAGACTGTTGATCATCGCGCGTATCTCGTCCTCGCTCAGCGTGTCGGCGACCGGGGCACAGTCCAGCTCGGAGCGTGCCGCCGCTCGTTCCGCTTGAGCTTGGTTGATCACCTCAACCAGCGCCATCGGATCTCCCGCATGCATCGCGTGAAGGGAGAAAGCGCCACAGAGCCGCCCAGGCTCGGCCTAGTCGAGCCTGTAGAGGAGTTCCGCCACAAGACGCCACGCCCGCCCGTAGGAGCCCCGGCCAGACTGCGCAGACGGCGACGCGTGGCCCTCGCCCTCGCAATCGCGACCGGCGCAGGGACGGGCATCTACAAGGCCATCGATAACGGGCAGGAGACCCTCCAAGGTCCGAGCGCAGCCACAGGCGAGGAAATCCGTGCCGAAACGGTTAATCCCTCCGCGCCAAGTTCCCCGCCGCTGCATTGGTCCGGGGTGATTGACGCTCTCGACGATAAACAAGGCATCGACCTAAGGGTTGTCCCGTAAATGATCTTTGACGTGTTCGGAGTGCGGTCGGCTTCCG
>CAMLJW010000202.1 GCA_946480485.1 uncultured Streptomyces sp.
GACCTAGTCGTTGCATCTGGAGCAGGTGTCGACTTCCCGCAGTCCATGGTTCCGAAGAGGAACACCAGCTCGGGTAGGCGAGTTGAGCGCTTTTCGGCAGAAGGGACACACGGTGACGACCGGAGGTGATGGGAGGGCGATGTGAGGCGCTGAGGCGCGGAGGCGCTGATCAGGAACCAACCTCGAGCAGTGGGACCAACTGCTCCACGGGTGTCATCGAGCCGTGGTTGCCGACCATCGCGGACTCCTTCGGTTCCCGCTCGGAGGCGATGAGCAGCACGTCGTCGCGAGCCGCCGCGACCACGTCGCCGATGCGGGCGTACACCCGCTCATCGACCTGACCGGGCGGCCCGAACCAGCCCGCTGCGATCGCCTCGTCCCGGGAAGCCACCCAGAACTGCTCGCCGAGCACCTCGCGCCAGCAGGTCAGGACGTCCGACTCGGCCCCCGGGACCGCGTACACATGCCGGGCGCGGCCCTCGCCGCCGAGCAGGGCGACCCCGGCGCGCAACTCCCAGTCCTCGTCGAAGTCGATGCGGTGCAGCTCGTCGAAGGGGATGTCGATCATGCCGTGGTCTGCGGTGACGTACAGGGCGGTACGGGGCGGCAGTTGCTCCGCCAGGCGCTGGACAAGGCGGTCCACGTACATGAGCTGTCCGCGCCAGGGGTCCGAGTCGACGCCGAAACGGTGTCCCTTACCGTCCAGCTCGGCGTAGTAGGTGTACACCAACGAGCGGTCGCCGGCGGCGAGTTGCTCGGCCGCGCAGTCCATGCGCTCCTCGCCGGAGAGGCGCCCGTGGAACATGCCGCCGCTCAGCGCGACCTGGGTGAGGGGCGTGTTCTGAAAGGTCGGTGACGAGACCTGTGCGGTGTGCACGCCCGCCGCATCGGCGAGTTGGAAGATCGTGGGATATGGCTGCCACACACCTGGCGCGGTCCACGGCTGCCAGCGCAGCTGGTTCATCAACGCGCCCGTCTCCGGGTTCCGCACGGTGTAGCCGGGTAGCCCGTGCGCGCCCGGCGGCAGGCCGGTGCCCACGGAGGCGAGCGAGGTCGCGGTGGTCGCGGGGTAGCCGGCGGTGATCGGGCGGCCCGTGCCGCCGCGTGACGACGACAGCAGGGAGGTCATGAACGGGGCCTCGTCCGGGTGCGCCTTCAGCTGCTCCCAGCCCAGCCCGTCGATCAGAAACACGCAGTTCCGGTCGGCGGCGGTCAGCTCCGGGATGAGAGCGGTCGTCCCGGGGACTTCCATGCCCGCCGCGAGCGTGGGCAGGAGGTCGGCCAGCGAGCCGACGCCGTATGCGGGCACGGGCGCGGAGGCGACAGTAAGCGCTTCCGGGTGCTCCCAGAGGCTGGAGGACGGGGCGGGCACGGGGTGCCCGCCGTCATGGGCGGCGGCGGGGGACGGGTGGGACATCAGCGCGTGACGTCCGCGGTCGCCTCGGAGAGCGACTGCGCGAAGGCAAGCGTCTGCCGCACGGCGTCCGGGCCGTCCCCGGCCTCGCTGACACGCAGGCTGAGGTCGTCCGCCGTCGAACTGCCCGTGTACCCGTGGTCCGCCTCACAATTGGGGTCGCCGCAGGCCGCCGGCTCCAGGTCGAGGCGGGAGACCGCGCCCCAGCCGATGGTCAGCACGAGCTCGCGGGGCAGCGTCCCCGGCACGTACTTCTCCGGGTTGGCGACGACCCGGCTGAGCACGACCGACGAGATCCGGCCAAGCTTCACGGACTCGGTGGACGTCGTCGCGTACGGCGTCGGCGAGGTGCTGTCCGCCGCCTGCTCGTCGGTGTGGCTCACGATGAAGCGGTTGGCCGTGAGGACGAGCACCGTCACGTGCCGACGGACCTCGTTGGCGTCGAACGTCGTCTCCTGGTGGACCAGATACGACCTGATGGCCTCGCCGCCGACAGCGGCCTCCACCGCCTCGGCCACGAGAGCCGGGTAGTAGCCGCTGCGCTCGATCGCCGCCCGCAGCCCCTGGGTCGTCGTACTGGTCTTGGCCATGACGCCCATCCTACGGGGGCGCACCGACTGCGAGGCACCGCTCAGTACACGGGAACGTGCGCGGGCCGAGGTCGTCGCGGGCGGGCGGGGGCGCGAGCCGCACGGAGGCCGGCTGGCGCGCCAGCAGAAGTCCCGCGTCGACCAACTCGGTGATCGTGTCCACCCGATGACCCCGGCCCGCCGCAGCAGCGCGGAGACGGTCGCGTGCGGCAGCCGTGTGGCCCGTACGGCGTGCCCCGGGGGGCGTGGCCGCTGTGCCGCGCACCCTGTACGACGACGAGCGGTTTGGCGGCGGCGGTCCGCCGCCACGAGCCGGGTGAACTTCCGCTGGTTCCCGATGGATTCGAGGTACAGGAGGGGGACATCGGCGTCGGGGTCGTCGTACGTGCGGCCTGTGGCGGGCTCAGCACCCGCTCGGGGCTCCCGTCACCTTGTGGAACGATGGTCTAGACAACTGTGAGACATTTGAAGGGCAGCATCACATGGCTGAGCGCCGCGTCAACGTCGGCTGGGCCGAGGGCCTCCACGCCCGCCCCGCCTCCCTCTTCGTCCGTGCGGCCACGGCCGCCGGCGTCCCCGTGACGATCGCCAAGACGGGCGGCAACCCGGTCAACGCCGCATCCGTGCTCGCCGTGCTGGGCCTGGGCGCCCAGGGCGGCGAGGAGATCGTCCTGGCCTCCGACGCCGAGGGCGCGGACGCCGCGCTCGACCGCCTGGCGAAGCTGGTCACCGAGGGGCTTGAGGAGCTCCCCGAGACGGTCTGAGCCAGACCTCCGAGCCGACGCCGCCCCCGCGGACGTGGTTGCGCGCCGCTGGGGTTCCTCCCTTGATGGTTGCGGCGCTTGCCGCAGCAGGGACATCGTCCGCACACACAACCAAAAGGGCTCGCCTGAAATATCAGACAGGCCCATTACAGGTCCCGATTGTGGGCAGCAAAAATATCCCCCTCGAATTACTCCCCCTTGCATACGGCTCTCGTGTTAAATCCGCAGGCCCGTCACGTTTACGGAATGTTGCGAAGTCCTCACACGCTCGCGATCACCGCGTTCGAGAAAGCGCAGCCGGTGCGCGGCCGTCGCCCGTTCGGTGTGCGACGCCGTGATCGCACGGGCCCGCTCGCTGTCGCCGCGCGCGACGGCGTCCACGATGCCGCCGTGCTCCGCCCAGGACTCGGCGGGGTGGGTCGGCGCCTCGACCGCGTACATCCAGGCGATCTTGTGCCGCAACTGGGTGAGCATCGAGGTCAGCGCGGGACTGCCGGAGGCCTGTGCGAGCGTCTCGTGGAACCAGCCACCCAGGGAGCGCAGATCCTCGCTGTGGCCCCTCCTGGCCCGCCTCTGCCCCAGCCTGACCAGACCCCGCAGCACCTTCAGGTGCGCCTCGGTGCGGCGCTGCGCGGCACGCGCGGCACCCAGCGGTTCCAGCAGCATGCGCATCTCCAGGAGGTCGGCGGCCTCCTGCTCGGTGGGTTCCGCGACGCACGCGCCCGCGTGCCGACGGGTCACGACGAAACCCTCCGCCTCCAGGGTGCGCAGCGCCTCACGCACGGGGACGCGCGAGACGCCGTAGCGACGCGCGAGCAGTTCTTCGGTGAGCCGGCCGCCGCGCTCGTGAACACCCGCGACGATGTCGTCACGGATCGCCGTGCATACCGAGTGCGCGGGAATACGCATGCCCGGACCTCCGCCTTAATCCCCGCGACACGCGGTCGATTGACGCCTTGTTCGGTGACTCTATTGCAGAAAGCCGGAGATTCCGACGGCGGACCGGAATCCAAGGATATTTTTTTAACTAAAAGACGTCTATGGAAGGCAGTCGCCCCATCGGTACCCCGTCGGCACCACGGGAAGGCCCCGGCTCGGTGAGCCGGAGCCTTCCGGTGCGATCCGGTGACTCGTCAGACGTTCACGCCGTGCGAGCGGAGGTAGGCGAGGGGGTCGATGTCCGAGCCGTACTCCGGAGACGTACGCACCTCGAAGTGAAGGTGCGCTCCCGTGACGTTTCCGGTGGCCCCGGAGAGGGCTATCTGCTGGCCCGAGGTGACGGTCTGGCCGACGGAGACGGAGATGGAGGACAAGTGGGCGTACTGGGTGTACGTGCCATCGTTCATCTTGACGACGACCTGGTTGCCGTACGCGCCTTCCCAGCCGACCTCGACGACGGTGCCGGATCCCACGGCGTGCACCACCGTGCCGCTCGCGGCGTGGAAGTCGATACCGGTGTGGCTGCCGGAGGACCAGACGGCGCCGCCGGCCTGGTAGCCGGTAGAGACGTACGAGCCGCCGATCGGCGCGGTGTAGGAATTGAGGCGCTCGCGCTCGGCCTCACGGGCCGTGCGCTCCTTGGCCTCGCGCTCCTTCCTGGCCTTCTCCTCCGCCCTGGCCTTCTTGTCGGCGGCCCGCATCTTCGCGGCCTCCTCGGCCTTCTTGAGGGCCGCGGCCTCGTCGGCGGCGTGCTGCTGGGCGGCGGCCTGGGCGTCGATCTGCTCGGCGACCGAGTCGCCGATGGTGAGGGCCCGGGTCAGCCCTGTCCGCCCGACCGAGGTATCGGCAGCGAGCGCCGGGGCGGCCAGGGTGCCGATGACACCGGTGGTGGCGAGCGACGCGACGCCCACGGTCCTCGTGGTCGTGCGCTGCACACGGCTCGGGCGACGGTGCTTCCCGGTGGCGCGGGTGAACGCCATGAAGTGGCTGGTCCTTTCCTTCCTTCTCGCCTACCGGGTTAGCTGACGGGTTCGGAGCAGGAAGGTCTCCTACGGGCCCCCTGCGGAGGGCGCCCGATTCACCCCGGGGACTGCGATGGGTCCCCGGCTCCCCTGGCTCGCGCCGTACGGGGACTCGGCGATGACTGTCCGGTGCCGCGGGTGCGGCGCACTGCCTTGCGAACAGCCGTACCGACGCTAAGCGGGCCGTCTTTCAATCCACAAACGGAACAAGGCTTTTGTAGCGTACGCCACAGGGCAGACAGGTAACCTCCCTACCAATACGGGCCAACTGCGGACCAACAGGGGCCCTGGAGACTCCTCAGTCTCCAGGGCCCCTCAGTGCCGGTCGGCTCTACTCGGCCGCGACAACGCTCACTTCACCGATTCCGAGGGCCTTGACGGGCTCCTCGATCGCCGCTGCGTCCCCCACGAGGACGGTCACCAGACGGTCCACCGGGAAGGCGCTCACGGCGGCCGCTGTGGCCTCCACGGTTCCCGTCGCGGCGAGTTGCCGGTACAGCGTCGCCTGGTAGTCGTCGGGCAGGTGCTGCTCGACCTGATCGGCGAGCGTGCCCGCGACGGCGGCCGCCGTCTCGTACTTGAGTGGCGCCACACCCACCAGGTTCTGTACGGCGACGTCGCGCTCGGGATCCGTCAGGCCCTCGCCCGCGAGGGTGCGCAGCACCTTCCAGAGGTCGTCGAGCGCCGGGCCGGTGTTCGAGGTGTCCACCGAGCCGCTGATGGCGAGCATCGCGGCACCCGTACCGTCCGGGGCGGAGCGCAGCACCTGCCCGAATGCCCGCACACCGTAGGTGTATCCCTTCTCCTCGCGCAGGACGCGGTCCAGACGCGAGGTGAGGGTGCCGCCGAGGCAGTACGTGCCGAGCACCTGGGCGGGCCAGACGCGGTCGTGCCGGTCGGCGCCTACACGGCCGATGAGCAGCTGCGTCTGCACCGCCCCCGGACGGTCGACGATGATCACGCGGCCGCTGTCGTCGGCGGTCACCGGCGGCACGGGACGCACCTCGGCCGACGAGCCGGTCCAGGCGCCCAGCGTGTCGCCGAGCAGCGCGTCGACATCGACGCCGGTGAGGTCGCCGACGACGACGGCGGTGGCCGTGGCGGGGCGTACATGCTTCTCGTAGAAGGCGCGCACGGAGGCCGAGTCGATGTGCGCGACCGTTTCCTCGGTTCCCTGGCGCGGACGCGACATGCGCGAGCTCGCCGGGAAGAGATGCTTGGAGAGCTCCTTGGCGGCGCGCCGGGCCGGGTTGGCGGTCTCGTGCGGGATCTCGTCGAGCCGGTTGCGGACGAGCCGTTCGACCTCGCTGTCCTCGAAAGCGGGTGCCCTCAGGGCGTCGGCGAGCAGGCCGAGCGCCTTCGGGAGCCTCGACACGGGGACTTCGAGGCTCAGCCGTACGCCGGGGTGATCGGCATGCGCGTCGAGCGTGGCGCCGCAGCGCTCCAGCTCGGCGGCGAACTCCTCGGCGGAGTGCTTGTCGGTGCCTTCGGAGAAGGCACGCGCCATGAGCGTGGCGACGCCGTCCAGGCCCTGCGGCTCGGCCTCCAAGGGTGCGTCCAGGAGGATCTCCACGGCGACAACCTGCTGGCCGGGGCGGTGACAGCGCAGCACCGTCAGGCCGTTGCCGAGCGAGCCGCGCTCGGGCGCCGGGAAGGCCCAGGGCCTGGCCTCGCCCGCCGGGGGCTGGGGGTGGAAGTCCATGGTCACGGTGGCTCCGGTCACTGGGCGGTCTCCTCGTCCTCGTCCTCGTCGGTGGCGATCGGCTCGTACACGAGCACCGCGCGGTTGTCGGGGCGCAGGCGGGACTTGGCGACCTCCTGGACCTCCTCGGCCGTGACGTCGAGCACGCGCTGGACGGCGGTCAGGGCGAGCTGGGGGTCACCGAACAACACCGCGTACCGGCACAGCTCGTCGGCGCGGCCCGCGACCGTACCGAGCCGGTCCAGCCACTCGCGCTCCAACTGGGCCTGGGCTCGCTCCATTTCCTCGGGCGTGGGGCCCTCCTCGGCAAACCGGGCGAGCTCCTCGTCGACGGCGGCCTCGATGACGGGGACCTCCACGTCGCCGGAGGTCTTCACGTCGAGCCAGCCCAGGGAGGGCGCTCCGGCAAGGCGCAGCAGGCCGAAACCGGCCGCGACGGCGGTACGGTCACGGCGTACGAGCCGGTTGTAGAGGCGGGACGACTCGCCGCCGCCGAGGACGGTCAGGGCCAGGTCGGCCGCGTCGCACGCGCGCGTGCCGTCCTCCGGCAGCCGGTAGGCGGCCATCAGCGCGCGCGCCGGGACCTCCTCCTCGACGACCTCGCGCAGCTGCTCGCCGATGATCTCCGGCAGGGCGCCGTCACGCGGGGCGGACTTGCCGTCGTGCCCGGGGATGGAGCCGAAGTACCTCTCGACCCAGGCGAGCGTCTGCTCCGGGTCGATGTCGCCGACGATCGACAGGACGGCGTTGTTCGGCGCGTAGTAGGTGCGGAAGAAGGCGCGCGCGTCCTCCAAAGTCGCCGCGTCCAGGTCTGCCATCGACCCGATCGGGGTGTGGTGGTAAGGGTGGCCCTCCGGGTACGCGAGGGCGGTCAGCTTCTCGAAAGCGGTGCCGTAGGGGACGTTGTCGTAGCGCTGGCGGCGCTCGTTCTTGACGACGTCCCGCTGGTTCTCCATCGACTCGTCGTCGAGGGCGGCGAGCAGCGAGCCCATGCGGTCGGCCTCCAGCCAGAGCGCGAGCTCCAGCTGGTGGGTGGGCATGGTCTCGAAGTAGTTGGTGCGCTCGAAACTGGTCGTGCCGTTGAGCGAACCGCCCGCGCCCTGCACGAGCTCGAAGTGGCCGTTGCCCTTCACCTGGGCCGAGCCCTGGAACATCAGGTGCTCGAAGAGGTGGGCAAGTCCGGTACGGCCCTTGACCTCGTGGCGGGAGCCGACGTCGTACCAGAGGCACACCGCCGCGACCGGGGTCAGGTGGTCCTCGGAAAGCACCACGCGCAGACCGTTGGCCAGGCGGTGCTCGGTCGCTGTCAGCCCGCCGGAGCCGGCCTCGATTGTGGCCGTGTGACCCATGGGCATGTACGTCCCTTCGATCGCGGAAAACTGCTGATTCCTGCTAGTCATGCCACTGTATGCAAGCGGGCCGACAGCTGGCGAAGTTCCCGGATCCGATACGCCGAGAGCGAGCGGCCCCATGCCCTCCGGGCCCCTACGGACGGGCCGTGGTCCGCGTTGTCAGTGGGGCGGTCCACAATGGAGCGCGTCAGATCCCGTTCATGCCCCGGCAGACACCGTGAAGGAGTCGCAGCAGCGATGGCCCGCCGCAGCACGAAGACCCCGCCGCCCGACGACTTCGAGGAGCGGATCCTCGACATCGACGTCGTCGACGAGATGCAGGGCTCCTTCCTCGAGTACGCGTACTCGGTGATCTACTCAAGGGCCCTGCCGGACGCCCGCGACGGCCTCAAGCCCGTGCACCGCCGCATCGTGTACCAGATGAACGAGATGGGGCTGCGCCCCGACCGCGGCTATGTGAAGTGCGCCCGCGTCGTCGGCGAGGTCATGGGCAAGCTCCACCCGCACGGTGACGCGTCGATCTACGACGCCCTGGTGCGTCTGGCCCAGCCGTTCTCCATGCGCCTGCCCCTCGTGGACGGCCACGGCAACTTCGGCTCGCTGGGCAACGACGACCCACCTGCCGCCATGCGGTACACCGAGTGCCGGATGGCCGACGCGACGTCCCTGATGACGGAGTCGATCGACGAGAACACGGTCGACTTCGCGCCGAACTACGACGGGCAGGAGCAGGAGCCGGGGGTCCTCCCGGCCGCGTATCCGAACCTGCTGGTGAACGGCTCCTCGGGCATCGCCGTCGGCATGGCCACGAACATGCCGCCGCACAACCTCGGGGAAGTCGTCGCGGCCGCCCGCCACCTGATCCGCCACCCGAGCGCCGATCTCGAGACGCTCATGAAGCATGTTCCGGGACCCGACCTGCCCACCGGCGGCCGCGTCGTCGGCCTCTCCGGGATCAGGGACGCGTACGAGTCGGGTCGCGGCAGCTTCAAGATCCGCGCCACGGTCTCGGTGGAGAACGTGACTGTGCGCCGCTAGGGCATCGTGGTCACCGAGCTGCCCTACGGCGTCGGCCCGGAGAAGGTCATCGACCGGATCAAGAGCCTGGTGCAGGCCAAGAAGCTGCAGGGCATCGCCGACGTCAAGGACCTCACCGACCGCGCGCACGGCCTGCGCCTGG
>CAMLJW010000203.1 GCA_946480485.1 uncultured Streptomyces sp.
CCGAGCACGGCGACCGCGCGCCCGCCGAGCGCCTCCGGGTCGTCGGCCGCGTCCGCCCAGCGGGCCATCAGCGAGGCCGGTGTGGCGCGGGCCAGCCCCAACTCGTCGAGCAGCCGGGCCGCTTGAGGCAGCGGCGCGGACACGCGCGCGTGCCGCTCACCAGGCACGCCGTCCATACGCAACGGCGCCAGCGCCCGCGCGAACCGCTCGGCCCAGGCCATGGAGACCGCGTCGACGGTGGCCACGGTGCCGTGACCGACGGGGCCGCCGCGTGGATGCTCCGTGTTGGTGAGGCCGACGGGGCCACCGGGGCCGCCTCGCGCCACTCGCATCAGCCGGAGCGCCGTGGCCACGTCACCGCTGAGCAGGGCGACGGCCCCACAGTCCCGGAACGCCGACGAGCCAGTGCAGGCCGCCTCGTACGTCTCCGTCACCGGCGAGGCGGGCGACGCGGCCGCCGTCTCGGCGAGACAGACGACGTGAATCCCGACCCGTGGTCCCTCGACCGCCAGCCGGGACACGGCCTCCCGCACCGTGCCGGGCCCGGGGTCCCCGTCCACGAGCACCACGGTGAAGGGGCCGGGCCACTCGATCTCGCCCGGCTCGTCGTCCCGGACCCAGAAAGGCCGGTGATCCCGGCCCCGGGGGGCGGGGTTGCCTGCCTCTCGGAACTCGTGGCGGAACGCGTCCTCGGCGGGTACTTGGCCGATCGAAAATCCCAGATGGGTGGAGGCAGAACTGCCGTGTCCAGCGGCGTACACCCTGCAGCGGTCGGTGCCACGGCCGGCGGGTGCTCCGGGGCCGGCATCGGAGTCGGGGTTGTCGCGGTCGGCCCCCGAGAGACCGGGGCTCTCGCTCGTGCAGTCGCCGTGGCCGCGCTCGGGGGCAGGTTCGGTCGGTTGGGGTGCGGTCGGGGAAGCGCCGGTGGCGTCCGGTGAGGTGGTGCTGGGGCGGGGCCCGCCTGCGGTCGTGGTTCCGGCGTACGGGGCCCGCCCTGTGGTCCGGCGGCCTGCGTCGGACAGGTGGTCCTCCAGACGGCGGACCAGTTCCTCCGTGCGGACCGTGGCCTGTTCGCGGTCGTACGCGAGGAGGAGGTGGCAGTCCTGGCCGTGGGCGGGTCGCAGGTGCGGGAGCCAGCCGAGCCAGGACCACTCGGCGATGCGCTCCTTTACGGGGCGCGAGCGGTCCGCGCTGATCAGGACGATCTCCAGAGCGCCGGGGGGGTGCAGCGCGGCGAGCTGCGCCACCACGGCCCGGGCGAGCCCGGAGAGGCGGGGCCGCGGCCCGGCCAGGCCCAGCGCCCCGACCTCCCGCAACCCGGCGGTCGCCGGCACCGCGGGCAATAGCCCCGAGCCGTCGGGCGTGCTCCGGTCCGCCGTACCGAGCCGCACCGTGAGCGTCTCGGGGTGGCCAGGACCGCGCTCCCACAACCGCGGCCCCGGCCCCAGCGCGGCCAGCAGCAGCGTGGCGGGGTCGGGCCACCGCTCAGGTTCCCGTGCGGCCCCCGCGACGGGCTCGGGAGAGGGTGAGTCGCGTTCATCCTTGTCGTACCCGTCGTACGCCGTCGTCCCGGACTGCTCGCCGACGGCGCCGGTGAGCCGCCGGGCCCAGGCCGAGAGCCCGCCGCGCCTGCGTGCCGGGCGCGGTACCGTCGTGCCCCAGGTCGGGGCGTCCGCCCTGGTGCGCCCGGTCGCGGGGGTCCCTCCCTGGCCGGGTACGAAGGGCGGTCCCACGAGCCCCTGCCCCCGCGCCCCCGGCGTGTTGTCTTCCGCGGCTCCCCATCCCGCCGTGCCGTCACCGTGGTGGCGGTCGCCGGCACCCGGTGAGGACGCGGGGGCACCGGGGGCGCGGGCCTCGTCCTCGGACGTCCTTAAGGCCGCCGAACCGCCCCCATCGCGCGCGTGCGGCACGGTCGCGGTTTCGGGACGGCCGGTGCCGGTCTCCACCGTCCCAGTCCCAGTCCCAGTCCCAGTCCCGGTCCCGGCCCCAGTTCCGGACCGAGCCCCGGTTCCGGGCGCGGACCTCGACCCGGTCCGGTCAGGAGCCCTGGCAGCCCCCAGCACGCGCATGTGCCCCTCGCCGTCCGCCACCGTCTCCCGTACCGCTTTCGCGTACCCCGCGTGAGCAAGCCGCAGCGTCGACTCGCCGACCCGCAGCAGCGCCCCCGGTGTCAGTCGCATCGGGCGCTCGCCCACGCGCGCGCCGTCCAGCGTCGTGCCGTTCGTGGAGCCGAGGTCCGCGACCGACACCTGCCCGTCCGCGGCGATCGTCACGGTGCAGTGGAGGCGGGAGACGTCCGGGTCGTCCAGCGGGACGTCGGCGTCCGAGGAGCGGCCGATGCCGATGCGGCTGCCGTGCAGCAGGTGGACGCCGCCCGCGTCGGGACCGGCGACCACATGGAGCCGGGCCGCGGCGGCATCGACCTCGGGGCCTGGCTCCGCCGGGGCGCCCACGTACAACACGGCGCCGTCGGTCAGCGGTGGCTCACCGAGAGTGCAGCGCTGCGCGTCGAGCCGCTCGGCTCCCGCGTACAGCACACCGGGACCCTCGCCTCCGACCGCGGAGACGAGGCCGGACGTCACCGCGGCGAGCGCGGTCCCGGCGGGCGCCGTCACCAGCACGTCGCAGGACGGGGCACGCCCCTCGGGGCGCGTCCCCAGCGGGTCTACGACGGTCAGCCGGATCTGCATCGCCGTCAGCGGTCCCTTCTGCGCGGGCGCCCGCGACGAGGCTGCGCTGCGATCCCCACCACAGACCCCCCACCGCACTCGGGCACGTCGGCCAGTACTGAAGGCATCCTCGCACCTGCCACTGTCAACGCGCCCGTCGCCCACCAGCATGTGATCTTGATTGGTCGGCTCTGCCCGCAAAAACGCCTGACCATTGCCCGGTCGAGAACAGTCACACCAGGCTCCGGCAACCAACCGCCCGGGAGTGAGCGTCTTTGCCTGAAACAGACTGAACGCCTGGCGTGATCCACAGGCCGACGACAGGCGACGACAGCCCCCTGCCGCGTTCTGCGGCACTACAGTGGGCCGGAACACCCATGGCAACGGTGGGACGGACCAGCCAGGCAAGCAAGCAGCAGGGAGCACATGACGTGCGGCCGGTAGGGAGCAAGTACCTCCTTGAGGAGCCACTGGGGCGCGGCGCCACAGGCACCGTCTGGCGAGCCCGCCAGAGGGAGACCGCGGGAGCCGAGGCGGCCGTGCCCGGCCGGCCCGGCGAGACTTTGGCGATCAAGGTCCTCAAGGAGGAGCTCGCCAACGACGCGGACGTTGTGATGCGGTTCCTCCGCGAGCGATCCGTCCTCCTCCGTCTCACTCACCCGAACATCGTCCGGGTACGTGATCTCGTCGTCGAAGGCGATCTCCTCGCACTCGTCATGGACCTGGTCGAAGGCCCGGACCTGCACCGCTACCTGCGTGAGAGCGGGCCCTTCTCGCCCGTCGCCGCCGCCCTCCTCACCGCCCAGGTCGCCGACGCTCTCGCCGCCAGCCACGCCGAGGGCGTCGTGCACCGCGACCTGAAGCCCGCGAACGTCCTGCTCAAGCAGGACGGCGGTCAGATGCACCCGATGCTGACGGACTTCGGCATCGCCCGGCTCGCCGACTCTCCCGGCCTGACACGCACCCACGAGTTCGTCGGCACGCCCGCGTATGTCGCCCCCGAGTCCGCCGAGGGCCGCCCGCAGACCTCCGCCGTCGACATCTACGGCGCCGGAATCATGCTGTACGAGCTGGTCACAGGCCGTCCGCCGTTCGCCGGCGGTTCTTCCCTGGACGTGCTCCACCAGCACCTCAGCGCCGAACCGCGCCGCCCGTCCACGGTCCCCGACCCCCTGTGGACGGTCATCGAGCGCTGCCTGCGCAAGAACCCGGACGACCGGCCCAGCGCCGAGAACCTCGCGCGCGGCCTCCGCACGGTCGCCGAGGGCGTCGGTGTGCACGCGACCTCCGCGCAGATCGCCGCCGCCGAGGGCGTGGGCGCGCTGCTCGTCCCGGACCCGGCGCCCGCCGCCGTCCCGGGCGCTCCCGGCGCCGCCGACGCCACGCAGGTGCTGCCGCACGGCGCGGGCTCGTACGACCCGAACGGCGTGACCAGCGTCCTGCCGCACACCGGAGACGCCGACCCCACCTCCGTACTGCCTCATCGCGGCGCTTTTGACCCCACCTCCGTGATGCCGCCGGTGCCGCCGCACCAGCCGCAGTCAGGGGCTGGGCCGGAGGATCCGCACCCCTGGCAGAACCAGCTGCGCGCGGCCCGCGACCGCAACGAGCAGACACAGGTCCAGTCGTATCTCGACCCGAACGAGGATCCGCTGCGGCGACGTCCGCAGCGGCAGGTCGCGCGTCCGCAACAGCAGTCGCGGCAGCGGCCTCAGCCCCAGCAGCCGGAGTACGGCTATCCGCAGGGCCAGCCCCCGCAGCAGCCGCAGCAGTACGCACCGCAACGGCAGCAGCCGCAGCGGTATGCTCCCGCGCCGCCGCAGCAGCCCGCTGCGCTGCCGCGCGAGCCGCGACAGCGCAGCGCCAACCCGATGAAGATCCCCGGGCTCGGGTGCCTCAAGGGGTGCCTGTTCACGATCATCATCCTGTTCGTGGCCGGCTGGCTGATCTGGGAGCTGAGCCCCCTCCAGGAGTGGATCGGGACCACCAAGGGGTACTGGGACCAGCTCACGGACTGGTTCAACACGGTGTCCGGATGGATCGGGAACCTGGGCACGAGTTCCGGCCGATAGAGCCTGCTTGCGCCTGTTTGCTCCTCGTTACTCCCTTTACTTTCGTTGCTCCTCCTTGCTCCTCCTTGCTCCTCTCAAATCCTCACATCGCTCCTCGGAACCCCCAGAACCGCGGTGCGGTTCTGGGGATTTGTCGACACCAGGGGGTGATTTCTGTCTCCGGAGTGAAGCCATGTCCGCGGGCGCGTAACTTTGGCGACAACACGCGTCCGTAGGAGCAGCCTTGGCACGGAAGATCGGCAGCCGGTACACCGCGAACCAGATTCTGGGGCGGGGCAGCGCCGGCACGGTGTGGCTCGGTGAAGGGCCGGAGGGGCCCGTCGCCATCAAGCTGCTGCGCGAGGACCTCGCGTCCGACCAGGAACTCGTAGGGCGCTTCGTGCAGGAGCGGACGGCGCTGCTCGGCCTCGACCACCCGCATGTCGTCGCCGTGCGCGACCTCGTCGTCGACGGCAACGACCTCGCGCTGGTCATGGGCCTCGTACGCGGGACGGATCTGCGGACGCGGCTGGACCGGGAGCGGCGGCTGTCCCCCGAGGCCGCGGTCGCCATCGTCGCCGACGTCGCGGACGGGCTGGCGGCGGCCCACGCGGCGGGAGTCGTCCACAGGGATGTGAAGCCCGAGAACGTACTGCTGGACATGCAGGGCCCGCTAGGGCCCGGCGGGGCGCATCCGGCGCTGCTGACGGACTTCGGGGTGGCGAAGCTCATCGACTCGCCGCGGCGGACCCGGGCGACGAAGATCATCGGTACACCCGACTATCTGGCGCCCGAGATCATCGAAGGGCTGCCTCCTCGGGCCGCCGTCGACATCTACGCGCTGGCGACCGTCCTGTACGAGCTGCTGGCGGGCTTCACGCCGTTCGGCGGCGGTCATCCCGGAGCGGTGCTGCGCCGGCACGTCACGGAGACGGTGGTCCCCCTCCCCGGCATCCCCGAAGAGCTGTGGCAGCTGATCGTGCAGTGTCTGGCCAAGGCGCCGGCGTCGCGGTTGCGGGCCTCCGAGCTGGGGGTGCGGTTGCGGGAGCAGCTGCCGCTGCTGGCGGGGATGCCGCAGCTGGATGTGGACGAACCGGAGACGGAGGCGGAGGGGGCGTTCGACGCGTCGACGCCGGAGCCGGGTGCTCCCGGCTCTCGGGGTGCTTCTGGTGCTCCGGGGGGGAGTGCGCGTGACCGGGTGCGGCGGGGTGCGGTGCCGCTGGTGCGGGGTGCTGCGCCCGACTCGAACCGTGACACTCACACGAGCATGCGCGTGCCGGCCCCGGACGAGCTGGCGGGCGGCGCTCACGGTACCGCTCGCGTGCCCCGCGCCTCCGGCGCCCTGCGGCCCGGTTCGGCCCGCCACCGTGCCATGGCCCGGCGTCGCCGTCTCACTCTCGGCCTCGCCGCGGCCGCCCTCGCCGTGGCGGTCGGGGTCGGCGCCTGGCTCGCCACGACCGACGAGAATGCGGACGCGACCCCCCACGACACCAAGAACTCGGCTCCGGCTTCACCATGACGCTCAGCTTGCCCCGTAAGGGGTGTGGGGCTGTGACATGTGCCCCTTCGCCGGGTGGGCGTGACCAGCCACGGACGGCCCGCAGCCGAGGTGTGACCCGGGGGGCCGGGGCTCCGGGGAGGAGTCCCCGGTTTCGGGAAGGAGTGGGTCGGGGGAAGGAAACCCCACTTGGCGGAGCCGTTACGCTGGGGGGGTGGCAGTTGTCGATGTATCCGAAGAGCTCAAGTCCCTCTCCTCGACCATGGAGTCGATCGAGGCCGTCCTGGACCTCGACAAGCTGAGGGCAGATATCGCCGTGCTCGAGGAGCAGGCGGCAGCGCCGTCCCTGTGGGACGACCCGGAAGAGGCGCAGAAGATCACCAGCAAGCTGAGCCACCTCCAGGCGGAGGTCCGCAAGGCGGAGGCCCTGCGGGGCCGGATCGACGATCTCGGTGTGCTCTTCGAGATGGCCGAGGAGGAGGACGACCCGGACACCCGCGCCGAGGCCGAGACGGAGCTCGCCGCCGTCAAGAAGGCGCTGGACGAGATGGAAGTCCGGACGCTGCTGTCGGGGGCGTACGACTCCCGTGAGGCGCTCGTCAATATTCGTGCCGAAGCCGGTGGCGTTGACGCCGCCGATTTCACCGAGAAGCTCCAGCGCATGTACCTGCGCTGGGCCGAGCAGCACGGCTACAAGACCGAGGTCTACGAAACCTCGTACGCGGAAGAGGCCGGCATCAAGTCGACCACCTTCGCCATCCAGGTCCCGTACGCGTACGGGACGTTGTCGGTGGAGCAGGGCACGCACCGGCTCGTGCGTATTTCGCCCTACGACAACCAAGGGCGTCGGCAGACCTCCTTCGCGGGCGTGGAAGTATTGCCCGTAGTCGAGCAGACCGACCACATCGAGATCGACGAGTCCGAGCTGCGGGTGGATGTGTACCGGTCGTCCGGGCCCGGTGGCCAGGGTGTCAACACCACTGACTCCGCCGTGCGGTTGACCCACATTCCCACCGGGATCGTGGTGTCCTGCCAGAACGAGCGGTCGCAGATCCAGAACAAGGCCACGGCCATGAACGTTCTGCAGGCGAAGCTGCTGGAGCGGCGCCGGCAGGAGGAGCAGGCCAAGCTGGACGCCCTCAAGGGTGACGGCGGCAACTCCTGGGGCAACCAGATGCGGTCGTACGTCCTGCACCCGTACCAGATGGTCAAGGACCTGCGCACGGAGCACGAGGTCGGCAACCCGGAGTCCGTGTTCAACGGCGAGATCGACGGCTTCCTGGAGGCCGGAATTCGCTGGCGCAAGCAGCAGGAGAAGTAAGCAAGAGCAAGGGGGAGAAGCGAGCAGGCGTAGCGGTCGACTTCCGCGAGCATCGCTTTGTCGACAGGGCAACTGTCCTCCATCGGAGGGCAGTTGCCCTGTGTGCAGTGCGGTGTCTGGGTTTTACGTCACACTCATACTCCGTCTCGGTGGCCAAATACCCTTGATCTGGACAACGTGGTCGCAACGACCTTGACGTTGCCTGGAAAAGTGGGAAGGCTTATGCGCGGCATGCGTATCTCTGGGGCGCATGTGAACCGGGGGGCTTCCACTCCTGTCCCCGACGTCGCGGCCCCGGACGCTGCTCCATCGACGATTAGCTACTGGGGGTAGCAAGCAGATGACCAAGAACACGCGGATCCGTGTCGCGCGGATAGCTGCCGGCGCGGTGATCGCCGTCGGCGCTTCGCTGACCGCCGCGGGTGCCGCTTCGGCTCTCGACCTCGGCGTCGAGGTAGGCGATCCGAGCGGGAGCGCGAGGGCCGACGAAGACGTTGTGGATGTCGGTGTCGGCCTCGGTCTCGAGGACCCGACCGAGGACCCGACGGCCATCCCGACGGACCCGACCGTGGACCCGACTACGGAGGAGCCGCCCACCGAGAAGCCGACCGAGGCCGGCAACGGCGGCAACGGCAACGGCGGCAACGGCAACGGCGGCAACGGCAACGGCGGCAACGGCACGGGCGGTGGCACCGGCGGTGGCGACACCGGCGGTGGCAACGACACCGACCCCGACGGTGGCTCCAGGCCCGTCGAGCAGGGTCAGGGCAAGGAGAGCCTGACCGACACCGGCTCGGAGCAGACCGCCGACCCCTCCGCCCGGGGCACCGGCGGCGCCGAGCTGGCCGAGACGGGTGCCGCCGAGACCACGTTCCTGTTGATCGGCGCGGCCACGATGATCGCCGGCGGTATCGGCTTCCGCATGCTGCCCCGCCTCATGAACAGCCGCGGCGCCGCCGCCTGACGGGTGTCATAAGGGTGGTGCGCAGACGGTAGCGCCTACGCGAGAAGGGCCCGGAGCCCCGTGCGCCGGGCCCTTCTCTGAGATCGTGTGGGTCAACCAGGGACTCGTCGGATTGGCCGGATCGGGCCACCCGAACGCCAGCACACCACCGACACCGCCAGTGCCAAAAATGATCTCGGGCTTGCTGTCGCCGTCGACGTCGCGCATGAGCGCAAGCTCACTGGTAATCTGCGGCAGCACGGAGTGTTTCGCCCAGCGGCGATTCTGCCCCTTCGGGTTCACATACAGGTGCATCGGCCGCGACTCGCCGGCGAGCACATCGGTCCAGCCGTCGCCGGTAAAGTCGTACGCGTAGTCGACCATGGTGCGGGCGAAGCTCGTGCTCGGCGCCTGTGAAGGCGCGGGCCGACCGATAGACCGAGTTCATCGGCGCGATG
>CAMLJW010000204.1 GCA_946480485.1 uncultured Streptomyces sp.
ATCAGGCCGACGCGCGGAGCGGCCGGCCCCGCGCCCCGCACCGTTGTTTCGCCGGCCCGCAGGAGCTGATGCGTTGTGCGATGCCGTCGATGCTCGACCGCGTGGGCAGCCGACTGGTCGCACACATGGAGAGCATCGGCGACCTGGACCGCTATGCATGGCCCTGCCTTGAGGGCGGGGCGCGGAAGTCAAGAGACGCATCCGACGTCCAGAATCTCCACTACGTCACCGCGGACGGTGTACACGAGCCAGCAGCTGTCACCGAATGCGGCGGCCAGGGCCGAAGCCTGCGGCTTCGGGGCCTCGGACACTGCGCCGATGAGCATGATGATCTCCTGGTGTACCTCGCCCGGGACGTCGAACAGCACGTCGGCGGCCAGCTGGATCATTTCGACTCGCATTGCGCACCCCGGGGTCGGCAGGAGCGAACACGGCGCGGCGGAACTCGGTGCCCCACCTGGGCCCGTGTACTACTACGACCAGGGTCTCTCGACCTGTCCAGACACGCATCTTCCTCATTCGGACGACTGGGGCTCAGGGCTTGCGTCCTCCGAAGGGGGTGTTCTCGGCGGTGGAAACACGAGGTTCTCGAATGCTTCCAGCGCGAGCATGAGCAGCAGCATCAGCACGGGGACGAGCAGGGCGATCAAGACCACGGCACCTCCCGGGCGGGAGAGTAGGCGGGCTCTTCGGGATCGGTGGGGTTGGCGTCCGTGACGCGGACGGCCGAGTCACCTTCAGTGTGGGGCCGAATGGAGTAGTACGCACTCTCCGGTTGGCCTTGTGATCACTCGATGTGTGCCCGGGCGTACATGGCGGTGCCGACGTTCCGTGCCGTCGACCTCGGTCCCGGCACCGGCGGGGATTCGCGTGGGCGTTGTCGGCCGGCGCCGTCCGTGGGCGGCGCGGAACCGCCGCTGACCGTCATCCGCTGCCGTGATACCGCCCGGGCGTGCGGGCTCTCGCCTGAAGGGCAGCGCGCGTCGTTGCGCCGTTCGGGTGACCGGGCGTCTCGACGGGAGTCGGGGCACCGACCCAGCGGCTGACGCCGCAGTGGTGCCGCCGCGATCAGCCGTATGGAGTAATCCGGCACGTGGGGCACTGCGCGGGACTCCGCACCATGTGTCCCCCGAGCCGGGCGTCGCCCTCCGGGCCGGGCGCCGCTCGCCAGGCGTATTCGGTGGGGGTCTCGCAGGATGGTGTTGGTTGCCCGGCCGTGCACACTGCGACGAGCAGCCGTTTCCCATGGGCGGCGGAGTGCCGCCCGATCCCCCACTCAGGGAGCAGCTCATGGCAGTGATGACGGAGGCGCTGGTACCGGCGCTGGAGGATGCCAGGCGGGCGCATGCTGCGGTCGCCGACCGGTTCCGGGCGGATGTGACGGTCACGCCTCCCGGCCCGTACCGGCAGATGCTGGAGCGTCAGGCCGCCGAGATCCTGGACAGCATTCAGCTCATCGAGCACCACGTGCGCGATGTGCGTCCGCGCGGTCTGGTCGGCAGCACGGTCGATGTGTCGGGGTTCGTCCGGCGCAGTGCCGTGCGTACGGTCATGCTGCCACTGACCGTCGGGGCGATGCTCGTGACGGGCCTGCTGCGCGGTCGTCCGGCCGATGAGCGGCGGCTGCTGAAGAACGCCGAGGACGAGTACGCGGCCGCGGCCCGGGCGCTGGCGGCGTCCCGGGCCGGGGAGAGCATCGCGGAACAGATCGACGACCGGGCAACCGCCGATCTGCTCGCTTCGCTGCGCCGCCAGGATCAGGAGCTGCTGGAGACGCTGGAGAACAGTGTCGCCGATCACGCACGGGCCGTGGCGGCCGCGGCCAATGGTTTCGGCCCGCCGCAGGGTGAGAGTGTGCGAGATGCGCTCGTACTCATGGCCCGGACCGCTCTCGACCGGGTTCGGGATGTCGTCCAGACCGGCGGCCGGCAGACCATGTCCGCGGCCGAGGGGGCGGTCCGGGAGATGCCGGGGGCGACCCGGATGGCCGAGGAGGTGCAGGGCGCGGTGACCCGGGAGGAGGACCTGCCGATCGCCCGGTTCAGCCAGCTCGGCGTCAACGAGATCCAGAAGCAGCTGAGCCGACTGTCACAGTCGGAGCTGACGGTGATCGAGGGCTACGAGCGCGCTCACGCCAACCGGCCCGGTGTCATGGAGGCCATCGAGCAGCTGCGTGGCAGCGAGCCGTGGCTCGGCTACGACGCCATGGATCCCAGCCAGATCATGGCCCGGCTGCAGAACGTATCCCTCGGCGCGGCGCGTCAGGTGGTGGAGTACGAGCGGCGCCACCGCCGACGCGAGACGGTCATCTCCGCCGCCCAGGCGCGCGTACCCCTGTAAATCCGCGTCGGTAAGTCGCGTCCGGTCAGTAGTACGCGGCCCCTTGAGCCGCCCCGGGACCTGTCTGTCCTCACAGGTCCCGGGGCGGCTCCACACGCATCGCTTCGTCGGTGGGCCCGAGCCCGGCCTACGCCTCCCACTGCTGCTGCCAGGGTTCGGTGGCGTGCAGGATCGTGCCGGCGACCAGCTCCGGCGCATCGAGCATGGGTACGTGGCCGCAGCCGGGCAGCGACACCAGGCGGGCGTTCGGGATCATGGCGCGGGCCCGAGCGGCCTGCCTCGGAGGCAGCAGGCGGTCCCGGCTGCCCCAGGCGATGGTGACCGGCACATCGGGGATGTCGCCGCTGAACAGACCGGGTGCGCGCCCGGCCCGCAAGGTGGCCTTGAAGCCCGCAGAGTCCCGCAGTGGCCGCAGCGCCGAGACCACCAGCTCCGGCGGGCACAAATCCGAGTTGCCGTACAGCGTGCCGGTCAGAACGGCGCGGGCCGGCGCGGTGCGGACGAGGACGTCCAGCGCGGGCTCCGGCAGCAGGCGTACGCCCTGCCGGGCCGCGGTCAGCACCGCGTAGGTGTAGCGCCGCTCGGCGCCGGTCCAGAAGCCGGCCGGGGCCAGCGCGGTCACGCTGCGCGCCAGCCCTGCCTGCCCCAGGCGCAGCGCGATCAGTCCGCCAAGTGAGTGGCCCACCACGTGCGGCCGTTCCATGCCCAGTGCTGTGAACACCGAACCCAGCCACAGGACGGCCGTCTGCAGGTCACGGGGCACGCCGGGATCGAGGTCGGGGGACTGTCCGAAGCCCGGCAGGTCCAGCGCGGTGATCTCCCGCTGCTCCGTCAGCAGAGGTACGACGGGGTCCCAGGCCTGCCGGTGGCATCCCAGCCCGTGCAGCAGGACCACCTGCTCGCCCGAGCCCTGCCGTTCGTACGCCACTGTCACCGGCCCCAGACCCGCCGCCTGGCCCTGAACGAACCATGCGGCGCGCGGCTCGACAACAACCTGTCCCCGCTCACCGTCGGGTCCTGCTGCGGGCTCCTGCCGCAGGAAGGGCCAGCGTCGCAGGTCGTGGAGGCGCACCACGGCCTGCGCAGCGCGGCTGCCGCGATCGGCGACTGCTATGAGCGAAGAGATCCAGGCCATCATCGGTCACCTCACATCGCCGAACGCCAGTCTCTCACATAGGTACATTGGTCGCATAAGCCACTTTCATCACACCATGCCCTAACAAGGTAAAACCATTGAGGAAGCGGCGATATTTCTCGGCGGCATGAGTGCGCCTTGTAACCGACGGGTACAGGTCGCCGGCGCCGCCTCCAGCACCGAGCCCCCAGGGAGCCGTCTGCGCTGTCGCCCGCCGGGGCGGGATAGTCACAGCCGGACGACGATCAGGGCGATGTCGTCGCTTGCGCCGCCGCTGACGCCGAGGCGGGCCAGCAGGGTGTCGGCCAGCTTGCTGGGGCTGAGGCGGGCATGGCGGCAGAGCGTGTCCGTGAGCCGGTACAGGCCGGTGTCGATGTCCTCCCCGCGGCGTTCGATGAGACCGTCGGTGTAGAGCACGAGGGTGTCGCCGGCGCTGTAGGGCAGGTCGGCCTGGGGGCGGGGAACGTGTCGGGGGCGGACGCCCAGCGGAGGGTCGGTGGCCTGGTCGAGCAGGTCGCAGGTGCCGTCCTGGTGGACCAGGACGGGGGGTGGATGGCCGGCGCTGCTGTAGGTGATGAGGTGAGCCTGGGTGTCGATGACGACTTGGATCGCGGTGGTGGCCAGTGCACCGTCCAAGGAGCGCGCATACCGGCTCAGGACCCCCAGGGCCTTGGCGGGTCCTTCGACGGCCCGGACGGTGGCGGACAGCGCGCTGCGCAGCATGCCCATGACGGCGGCGGCCTCCAGGCCGTGGCCGACGACGTCGCCGACCGCGACGGCGAATCCGTCATTGGGCAGGTCGGCCACGTCGTACCAGTCGCCGCACACGTTCAGTGATCCGGCGGCCGGCAGATAGCGCACCGCGGTATCCCGGTGCCGGGCCAGGTCGGGCGAGTGCAGCATGGCCTCCTGCAAGGTGACGGCGACTTGGCGGTCTCGGGCGTGGGCATGACGCAGTTCCTCGTTCAGCCGCTGGAGCTCGCGCGCCCGCGCGTACAGTTCGGCCTCCATCGCCTCCCGGTCGCTGAGCCAGCTGCCCTCCCGCGCTCCGGTCGGATGGGAGAGGACGAACTCGGTCACGTCCTCCACCCGGTGGATGATCCATGCCACCTGCCCGTCCGGCCCCAGCACGGGGGTGTTGATCGGGGACCACCACCGCTCCTCGAACGCGTCAGGCCGGCCCGCGGCGGGAATGTCGTACTTCTGCACCGCCATCGTGTCCGGCTCCTTGAAGCGCAGGACCCGGTGCAGAGAGGCGTTCAGATTGCGTACGCCGTCGGCGGCCGGGTCCGACGGATTGTCGGGGAACGCGTCGAAGAGGTACTGCCCGAGCAGATCCTCCCGAGCGCGCATGGTCGCCCGGCAGTACGCCGCGTTGACATCGGCGATCACCAGGTCGGGGCCCAGCACAAGATAGGGGCTGGGGGTGGCCGCGAACAGCGCCTCGTAGTCGATCTGCGGTGTCGTCACACGTCTCCGATCCCGCCCCGTGCAGGCGGCGTCTTTGAGCTGTCCCTCGTCCATTCTGCTCGCGGCGGTGGCTTCCAGCTCCGTCGTGGCCGGTAGGAACACCTGGCAACGCCAGACGGCTCCGCCCGCGACCCACTGGCCGGGCTTCGCCGAGCACCGGTTCAGCCCCCGTATCACCAGGTTTCGAGCGGCGCAGGGTGAGCGAACCGACGAAAACGACGGAGCGGGTGGTCCGCGCAGCGGCTACGTGGTGGGCTGCTCGGCCTCCCCGAAGCGGGCCAGCGCGAGTGCACCCGTGATGGAGATCGCGAACCCGGCCACCGCCAGCGGCGCGAGCCCGTGGCGGGTCGTGTCCCCCAGCCAGATCACACCGAACATCGCGGGCCAGACGGTCTCGCCCATGACCATCGCCGCCGTGGCGCCGGTGACCGAGCCGGACTGGAGGGCCTCGATCAGCAGCAGGTAGCCGGAGAGACCGGAGACGACCACGGCATACGCCGCGGGGTCGATGAGGATTCCCGGTACGGTCATTCCCGGTAGCAACCGTGCCGCGATGGCCACCAGACCGAAGCTGACCCCCGCCATACCGCCCAGCACGGCGGCGCGGTGGCGTACGCGGCCTCCGCCGCGGATCCGGGAACTCACCGCCCAACCGACCAGTGCGAGCCCGGCAGAGCCTGCCAGCACCGCCAGTCGTATGGTTTCGTCGCCGTCCCCGCCGGCCTCACGGCCCGCCGCGATGGCCATCAGCGCGAGCCCGCAGCAGACCGCGCCCACGGCAGCCCACTCCACCTGCCGCAGCCGGATGTGCAGTACGCCCGCCGCGACGACCGCGGTGACCGCCAGGGATCCGGCGATCGCCGCTTCGACCAGGAAGAGCGGAACCGAACGCAGAGAGAGCAGTTCGGCCCCGAAGCCGAGCGTGTCGAGGCAGATCCCGACGATGAACGGCAACTGCCACGTGGCCCGCACCGCCGCTCCCGGCCCTCCGGCGGCCACCGATCGCGCGCCGAGCGCCTGGAAGACGGTCGCCGTTCCCATGCAGACGGAGGCGCAGAGTGCGAGCAGCAGGCCAAGTGCCATGACCGCACGCTAATGGGTGGACAACGCGTCGGCAGGGAGGGCGACAGGGCGTGGCGTCGGAGCTGCAGCGCGGCACGCGGTGCCGCCCGCCACGTCCAGCGGCGCGGCACACCACGGCCGTGCCGCGCCATGGGGGGAGCACGACGGCGTTGAGTTCTACGCGGGCGTCAGCTCGGCGAGGAGGAGTGTTCGGTCGTCCGCGCCGGCGTCGATGGCGCACGTGGTGTGCAGCAGTCGTTGGCACAACGGTTGCAGGGTGTGCAGGGTGTTTGTGCCGCTGGCGCTGGTGCCGTCGGTGGTCTCCGCGTCGAGAAGGCCGGCGAGGCGGGCGATGCCCTGGTCGATGTCGGTGTGGCGGGACTCGACCAGGCCGTCGCTGTAGAGGAGGAGCAGCGCCGGTTCCACGATGTGCAGCATGGTGGGTTCGTAGGCGGCCGTACCGAGTCCGAGTGGCAGGCCCGCGCTGGTGAGTGTGATCGGTGTGGTCCGTCCGTCCGGGCCACGGATCAGTGGGGGAGGGTGGCCGGCTCCGACCAGGGTGCAGGTGTGGCGTTTCGCGTCCCACTCGGCGTACACACAGGTGGCGAAGGAAGCGCCGGGGGTGTCACAGGCGAGCGCGTCGAGTCGGCATATCAGCTCGGCCGGCGGGATGTCGAGCCCCGCCAGGGTGCGGACGGCTGTGCGGAGCTGGATCATGGCGACGGCCGATTCCGGACCATGGCCCATGGCGTCCCCGACGATCAGACTCACACGGCCTCCGGGCCGCGGCAGTACGTCGAACCAGTCACCGCCGATGACGTTGTCGTGCCCGGCGGGGAGGTAGCCGTGGGCGATGCGGCAGCCCTCGAATGCCTGGGCGGTGGCGGGCAGCAGGCTGTGGCGTATGGCCAGGGCGGTGCGACGCTCGCGCTCGTAACGGCGCGCGTTGTCCAGGGCCACACAGGCCCGGGCGGCCAGCGACTCGACGGCCACTGCGTCGCCGGGCAGGAAAGGCGCTCTGCCCGGGCCACGGCCGCAGGCGATGAAGCCGACGGCGGTGCCTCGTAGATGAAGCGGGACGACGAGGAAGGAAGCCGTCTTGAGGAGGTCTTTGACGCGGGTGTCGTCGCCCGCGGAGGCGCTGAGCCGCTCGGACGTATGGGTGTCGACCGCGTCCAGCAGCTGCGTCCGCCTGGTGGCGAGGGAACGTGCGTACGGAGTTTCGCGAGGGAAGACGATCACTTCGCCGACCGGCAGCACCCCTTCCCAGTCCTCCGGCGCGTCGTCTCCCACGCGCAGCGCCAGCCGGCGGGCCTCGATCTGGGGCGGGTCCGCGGAGACGTACGCGTTCTCCTCGAGAAGCCAGCGCTCCAGCAGATACACCGACGCCGCGTCGCAGAACCCGGGCGCCAGCGCGTGCACGACATGGCTGCCTGTCAGGTTCACGTCGAGTTCCGAGCCGATGACGTCGGCCGCCGGGGCGAAGGCCGGCCGACGGCGTGCGTGCGCGGCGGCGGGTGCGTCGCCGGGCTGGCTGCGCGCTTCGTTCGGCAGGGTTGTGCCTTTCCGGGTGGGGCCGGCTTCGGCCGCGTGGCATGGACATCGTCTCACCGCGCGCCGTCGGCAAAGTATATGATGGCGCGTCAAGATCACTTGCTGCGCGGGGAGTTGCGTTGTCGGATACCAAAGGTCTCCCGCAGGGGGTCGATCCCAACAAGGCGAGCGTTGCCCGGATCTACGACGCCATGCTGGGCGGGCGGCACAACTTCGCCATAGACCGGGAGGCGCTGGCGGCTTTCACCGCCATCGAACCCCAGGTGCGCACTCTGGCACGGGCCAACCGCGCTTTTCTCGGACGGGCCGTGCGTTTCCTGACCGAGGCCGGGGTGCGGCAGTTCATCGACCTCGGGTCGGGCATCCCCACCCAGGGCAATGTCCACGAGGTGGCGCAGGCGGCCGGCCCGGGATCCAGGGTGGTCTACGTGGACAACGACCCGGTGGCCGTGGCCCACAGCGCTTCCCTGCTCGGCGGCAATCCGGATGCGGACATCACCGACGCCGACATCCGCCGGCCGGCCGACATCCTGTCCTCCCCACAGGTGCGGAAGCTGATCGACTTCGACCAGCCCGTTGCCGTACTGATGATCACGATCCTGCACTTCGTCACGCCCGAGGAGGACCCCGCCGGCATCGTGGCCGCCTTCCGGGACGCCCTGCCCGACGGGAGCTGGCTGGCACTGACCCACGCCACGAACCAGGATCGCCCGGACACGGCTGCCGCCGTGGGGCAGCTGTACCGGTCCAGGGCTTCATCGCCGGTCACCGCTCGTTCCCATGACGAGATCATCGGTCTCTTCGACGGATTCGACCTCGTCGACCCCGGCCTGGTCTACGTACCCCTGTGGCGCCCGGACCCGAACGACCACATCCCGGACAATCCGTCGGAGTACTGGGTGTATGCGGGCGTCGGACGCAAGCGTCCGTGAACGGCGCACACTCCCCGCGGCTCCGACTCGGAGCCGTCCCGGGCGTTGGAATATGGATCGCGCGCGGGGAGTGGTGTCCGGGCGACACCGGCCAAGCGCCCGGGCCTCAAGGCAGCAGCCCCGCCCGTCGCGCCGCCACCACCGCCTCCAGCCTCGTATGCGCCCCCAGTTTGCGCATCACCGAGCGCAGGTACGCCTTCACCGTCTCGGGCCGCAGCCTGAGCCGGTCCGCGGCCGCCGCGTTGGTCGTGCCGGTGGCCACGCAGGCCAGGACGTCCAGTTCACGCGGGGAGAGGCGCACCCCGCGGGCCACGGGCGGCGAGGCCGGCGCGGCGGCCAAGGTGTTGCACACCGCGAGGAGTTCCGCCCGTAGCGCCGGGTCCTCGACGCGCGG
>CAMLJW010000205.1 GCA_946480485.1 uncultured Streptomyces sp.
TTGAGGCCGGCGGCCACCTCCACGCAGTCGCCGCCGTCCGATCCGCTGTAGCTGCTCCTGAACCAACGCAGCCCGTCCACGTTCTCGGTCACGTGCTCCATGATCACGTTTCTCCCACCATCCGCTCGATGAGTCGCGCAGACTCTTCGACGTTCAGCGCCTGCGATCGCAGCTTGCCATACCGCAACGCGAAGGCGCTGACCTCGGCAGCATCTGCAACGACGCACCCGACCCCTTGGGACTCGAAGTACCCGAGGAGTCGATGTTCGTGCGACTCCACCACCACGAACGGGCCGTTCTTGCCTGGATGGAACCCCCGCCCGGCAGGCATGACCTGAACCTCGACGTTCCGCAACGCGCCCATTTCCAGAAGCCGTTGCCACTGCCCGCGCATTACCTCCGGGCTGCCCACCGGATCGCGCAACGCCTCCTCGCTGACGATGAACGACAACTCCGCGAGCGGCACCCGCGCCAGCAGTTTCTGCCGACTCAACCGGGCCTCCGTGTGCTGGTCGACGATCTCCTCGCTCAGCGGCGGGCAGTGCCCGGCGAAGACGGCGCGCGCGTACGCCTCCGTCTGCAACAGCCCCGGCACCAGCAGCGGATCGTACGAGAAACGGCTCACCACCTCCGCCTCGATGAGCGCGAAGTTACGGAAGAAGCGCGGCAGCTTCGCCCGGTCCACCTCGTCCTGGAGCACCTCCAGCACCCCACCCGCCCCGAGCACCCGGTCCGCCGCCACCGTGAACGCCGCCTTCGCCGGTCGCCGTCCCTGTTCGACCGAGGCGACCTGCTCCAGCGAGTAGCCGATGGCCTCCCCGAGTTCCTGCTGATTCAACCCGGCCTGCCTGCGCAGATGCCGGAGCAGTGTCCCGTAGGCCGACCATGCACCAGGCAGGTCGCCGGCCTCCTCCTTCGTCCTCACCGCGCGACTGTTCCGTGTCTCCCGCACCGCACCCACGCCCTCACACCCTTCCGTCCCGGAGTGCACCCGCCCACACCCCCAGCGGCGCTTGCCGGCCCCGCGCCGCCGGGCCAATGTCCAACGCGGGCCGGAATGACCGGGACACGGCCCTCGGCCCGTACAACTCCCGTACAGGACCCGTACAACCAGGTGGCAAAGCCTGCGGCACTCCGTACGACGCGGGCGACGTACGGCCGTCCGGCCTGGTCAGCGGCGCCCCACCCGCCCACGCTGGCACAGTGACGCACCAACAGACCACCGACGAGCTCGACGAGCCCCGCATCCCCGCCCGCCAGTTGAGCCTGTGCTTCAGCAGCACCAGACGAGGTGCCCGACTGGCCCGCCAACTCGCCGTGCAGCAGCTCACCGAGTGGACCGGCCTTCCGTACGACTCCGGCGCCGCGCGCACCGTCGCCCTCGTCACGGCCGAACTGGCATCCAACGCCATCGCCCACGGCAGCCTCCCCGGCCGTGACTTCCGGCTGACGCTGCTCCTCCTGCCCGAGCCCGCAGCCGCCGTCCGCATCGAGGCGACGGACACCCGCCCGGAGCGCCGTCCCCCTCAGCCCGCTACCGAGCCGGCGCCCCAGGCCGACGCCACGTCGGGCCGCGGCCTGCTCCTCGTCCAGGCGCACGCGCACCGTTGGGGATGCACCGTCCGCGACGCCTACACCAAGACGGTCTGGGCGGAGGTGCCGCTCCAGCCGCCGAACGCTTCGCCACCTTCCCGCACGGGGTAAGCCCGTAAGCCCTGGCGGAGGCCATGTGACACATCCGCGAAATCTGTCACACTCGCAGATCTGCCTGTCCGTGGGCGGCCTCCGTACACCCCGTGCGTGCACGCAGCCCGCAGCCCTGTCGGTGGCGCACTTCGTCAGCCCGTCAGGTCTCCGTCTCCCGACCGCTCGGCACCCCAAGGGCGCGGCTCGGCACGACGTTGTGCGCATCGTTGTGCGCACAACGTCGTGCGGCGGCGACCGGGACAGCGCCAGGGGCGGCTCGTCAGCACCCTTCCCACAGGTCAACCAGCGCACGCGCCGTCCCACCCGCGACCAGTACCGGCGAGTCGAAGGAGAACGCGCGCCCGTCGGCCCCGAGGACCGCGCGTCCTCGCTCGCGGCAGAGAGCCACCCCGGCCGCGATGTCCCAGGGTTTCGGAGCGATGCATACGCAGGCGTCGAGCCAGCCCTCCGCGGCGCCCACCAGGTCAAGGGCCATGGAGCCCTGCGTCCTGAGCCGGTATGCCTCGTCCTGGACGCGGTCGAGCAATCGTCGGGTGCGTCGGCCGCCCGAGCCGGTGCCCGAGACGCCGACGACCGCGCGCCGCAACTCGTCTGCCGCAGCCGCCTCCACCACCGAGCCGGGGGCTGCCGTGCCGGTCGACCACCGTCGGCCGAGGGCCGGGGCGTGCACCACCCCCAGCAGGGGCACACCATCCTCCACGTAGGCCAGGGAGACGGCGTACATCGGCGCACCGCGCGCGAAGTTCATCGTGCCGTCGATCGGGTCCAGCAACCAGCAGCGCGACGGCAGCGGGGCGTCGGGTGCCGTCGCCGACTCCTCGCCGACGACGGGAATCCGCGGTGTACGCGCCCCCAGGAGCCGAGACATCCGTGCCTCCACCTCGATGTCGGCATCCGTCACCTCCTCGCCGGAAGCCTTGAAGCGTCGCGCCGACCGTTCCGCCCCGGCGGACGACAACCAGCCGACCGCCTCGTCGACGGCCGCCTCGGCGACCGTGCGCAGTCTGTGCAGTACGTCAGGTCCCAGCAGTCCGTGCGGCTCGGTCACCTCGGTCACTCGGTCACCTCCCGGCGAGTGGCCTCTCCAGCAACGTCTCCGCATGGGCGCCGTGCTGCCCCATGACGTAGACGCTGAGCCGGTCGAAGACCCATTCCTTGGGCAGGGCGACCACCCGCTCCGGTGCGGTGCGGACCAGATCCAGGGCCACCTCCTCCGGGGCGCGGCCCAACGTCATGTGCGGGGCGTACGCGTCTCCGGTGTAGCGATAGCCGTATCTCTGGTAACTGGCACGCTCGTTGTCCGTGAAGCGGGAGAGGTCCTTGGTCCCGTCGAAGGACGCGCGGTCGAGGTGAGGTGCCAGCGCGGCCAGTGCGGTCTCCTGCAGGGCTTCGAGCACCGGCGGTCGTTCGAGGGCGAGGAACAGCCAGCCGGTGGGCTGATAGACCACTCCTGTGCCGCGCAGGGCGACTTCGCCGTGCGGGCCGACGTCTGTCGCCGAGGTACCGATGCGCTCCAGAGCCTCCATCGCGACGAAAGAGTCCATGAACGGCCCCTGGTAAACGGTGACATGGGGCAGGTTGCCGTCCGGACGCAGTGGAGGCTCAAGGGGGACGTCACCGCCGACATCCTTCTGTAGTCGTACGGCGGCACGCAGATGGTCCGCACGCGGAAGCAGTGCCACACCAAGCCATCTCGTCACGGGTGAGCTCCTATTTTCGTGATCACGTGAAGTGCCGCGTCGAGTCCTCGCCGCAAACAGGCCGCCGGTGGCTCCCCGTTGAGCCGCCCCGCGACGACTCCGGCGTCGAACGCGTCGCCGCCGCCCGTCCTGTCCACCGGTTTCACCGGCACGGTCGGTACACGGAGCAGTTCTCCGTCGGCAGTGGCCCACAGGGCGCCCTCGGCACCCAGAGTCACTATCACATCTCCCGAAACCAGCTCGGCGTAACGCCGTGCGGTGGAGGCGGTGTCGGTGCCGCGAGCCAGCGGCAGGCGGGCCGCTTCATCGGCGTTCATGAAGTTGAGTGCCCCTTTCGGCGCCAACGCGCTCATGTCTCTGCCGTTCCACTCGACGGAGACGCTGCGCCCGGCCTGATGTGCGAGGCTGACGACGCGTGTGAGCGCCGGGGTGGGATCGCCGACGACGTGGACGTGATCCGAGCCGCGTACGTCCTCTTCCGTGACGGCGCCGAAGGCGAGGTCGCGGTCCGCGCCCGCGAACGTCAGCATCCTCTTGCTGTCGGTCGACACGATCACGATGGCCATGCTCGTCCGGGCAGCCGCCTCCACCCGTACCAGCGAGGTGTCTATGCCGTGCGCCCGCAACACCTGCAGACACACCGCGCCGGCGGTGTCGCCACCGACGGCGGATACCAGCCGGACCGAGCATCCCTGACGTACCAGCCCCACGGCGGTGTTCGCCGCGGCGCCTCCCGGCAGCGTGGAACAGGCGCTGCCGCGCAGCTTCTCGTGCTCGGCGGGGAGCCGGTCAGACTGGGCGATGACGTCGAAGTTCGTCCCGCCGACGACCAGTACACGTGTCTGGCCGGCCTGGCCGGCCTGGCCGGTCATGACGGCCAACCCCAGCGGTAACTCTCGAACAGCACATGCCGCACCAGCCGTTCGCGGCTGTCGGGCAGACTCTCCGGTGGGAACGAGGCGTGCGTCACCAGGTCGCGGACCAGGCGCTCGTAGCTCTCGTCGTCCGAACCGACCTCGTGAAACAACCGCATCACTTCCCTGTACAGCTCCCCGGGGTGCAGATTCAGCTCCTCCAGCCACGCCCGGTTCGCGATGAGCACATTGGCGGCCGCGGACCGTAACCGCATCTGGGTACGGGCGGGCAGCATCTCGGAGTCGAGCAGCTCGAAGTACGCGTCGTCGTCGTGCGCGTGCATCCGCAGATTCTGACCGCCCACCGCCAGAACGTCGCGGTTCAAGTGGAAGAGCTCCAGGCCGAGATGGTGAGGAACGTCGAGTATGCTCACTCCCTTGTCGGCCAGGCCCGCCTCATCGGTCGACAGGGCGGAAAGCAGGTTGTCGAACATGTCGCTGTGCTTGGGCACCGCGATCTGCGCGCCGGCGGGACTCGCCAGGAACTCCTCGGCCGTCACTCCGCCCCAGCGGCCGCTGCGGGCGGCGAGGAGATAGAAGTTGCGGCCGCCCATCGAGTAGCCGACCCGCCCGATCGTCACCACCCGGTCGCGGATCTCCTGCTCCGATTCGAGCAGGCGGAGCGACCGCTGCTCGTTGTAGACCGCCACGTCGAGGAGCCGGTTCGACACGTCCCGCACGAGATTGTCGGACCAAGGGAGTTGGACCGGCACCACGCGATGATTGCGCTGCGCCAGCGCCTTCTCGAGGCCGCATGCCAGCAACACCGCCTTCACCACGATCAGGGTCGAGTCGGCCAGGCGAGTGGTTCCGGTACGGTGCCGGCGGTCCGAGAGCCTGTGCCTGGCCGCCTCCTCGGCGATGGAGTTGCTGGTCTCCCCATACCAGACGGCCAGCTGCGTCAGGGCGTTGAGGCAGGGTCGGACATCCTCGGCGGAGATCTCCTCGTCCGAGGAGTCCTGGGCGTGACTGCCGTAGTTGCCGTAGTTCTGGATCGTGCGCACAGCCAGAACGACCTTGGGAGGTACCAGGCTCTTGGCCGTGAGCATCGTCAAAAGGGACTCGAGCGTCGGCTTGGAGCCGACCGCCTCGCGAAGGGCGATGTCCAAGAGGATCGACTCCGCTGCTCTTCTCGCTGTGCCGAGGAAGACCTCGGGGTCCGATTCCGCGTACCTCAGAGCCTTTCTGTACAGCCGGAGCGGCTCGCCTTCGTTGTCCGTCACCCCGTGGCCCCGTATCCTCTTCTCTCTGGTCAGCGGGGCGAAAATAACAACATGCCGAACACGAAGTACAGACGGTATCCAGTCGATCTTGTGCGCGACCGCAGCTCGAGGCGTACCTGCCGTACCGGTGGCACCTGTCGTAACGGACGTATCCCCATCCATCCAAACCGTCAGCGGTCGTCGCCCGGGCTTCTGCCGCGCAACGAGGACAGGACCAGGCGGCCGTAGCGGGTGGTGAGGGCCAGGGCCGTGGCCGCCAGGGCTGCGACGAGCGCGACGACAAGGGGGGCGAGTCCCTGTACGTCGAGCACTTGGAGAATGCTGAGAGCGGTACCCAGGGGCAGACCCAGGATGGTCAGGACACCCAGGGCTCCCGCGATCTGCTGGCTCTCCTGCGTCTGGACCAGCCGGGCGTACTCCGCCGCCTCCGCCAGGATCTCGTCGAACCGGGCCGGCAGACGGTACTGCGCCTGGAACGTCAGCAACAGGTCGTTGGCCGGGCCGTGAGCCGTCAGGTGCTGGCGCCAGTAGGTGCTGCGGAAGGCCGCGATGTGCCGTTCCAGAGTGGATACCCGGCGGGCGAGTTTGGGGCCGTCGAAGACGCCGGACAGGCCGTCCGTGAGTTCGTCGATGTGGTCGCGCTGGATGGTGCCGAGCAGCAGGGCGTCGAGGTAGACGGTACGGCAGTGCAGTTCCCCGAAGGCGTAGAAGTCGCCTTCGCCCGAATCGGGGCGATGACCGAGGAAGGCCGCGCCGTGACGCAGTACCAGGGCGCTCCAGTCGGCGGACAGACGAAGCGCCTGCGCGGTCCGGTCCGGCCACGCCTCGAGGGGTACGGGGAAATCGGTCTCCGTGGAACGGGATGCGAGGGACCACAGCCATCGGTCGGCGGTCTCGGGCAGTCGGCCGGCTTGTCGTAGGGCGGGCGTGTGGTGCGCGTCCGGGGTGAGGAAGGCGACGGTGTACGGGTGGGCGAGGGCGAACGGGGCAGCGGCGACGCGCGTCTCCGCGACGCCGTCGAGTAGTGCCGCGGGAGAGAGCGGGCCTTCGAGGGGATCCCGGCCGGCAGGCCGACGGTTGGTCAGGGCGCGCAGTGTCTCCAGGAGCGCGGGCCCCTCGAGGTCGAGGTGCAGCACGGCGAGCGCCTGGTGCGGGTACTGCGCGGTGGCGGTGCGCAGTAACTCGATCCCCCGTAGACGTAGCGTCTCGTGCTGTACGTCCATGAACCGGTGCCAGCGGCAGGGCCGTTCCGGGGTGCCGTAGAGGGCGCGGGCCGCAGCCGGGTTGAAGTACGTCTGCCGGGTGGCGGCATCGGTGCGACGGCTGCCCAGGTCGAAGGGTATGGGCCCGATCGGCCACGGGGGAGGGGCGGTGATACGCACGGGCAGGATGACGGCGAGGCTCTGACGGACGCCGGTGACAGAACTGAGATCCGTGGTCAACGGTGGGACGCCTCCGAATACGGACCGGTGTGATCGTTTGCGGACGAGCTTCAGGATACGGATTCTGTGAGCGCGGGGGCGAGGGTGATCCTCGTCGGCTACCTCAAGGCCACCGCGAACTCGCGGGCGTGCGGCGGTACATGGACGACGACATCCACCGCGTGCGTGCCAACGGCAACCGGAAGGTGACAATTGCTCAGTTCTGCGTGGCGTAGAGCGGCGCACCCTGCCCGAGGGACGTCCTTCTCCCATGGCCGGACCGGCGAACCCCGGCGCTCAAGCAGCCTGTCATTACCGGCAGGTAGGGACATTTGCCTCTAGCGGTCATACGGGATCCCTGGACAGACTCGTTGCCCAGCGCTGGAATGCCGGCGCTCAGGTCTGCACACGTGCGACTCGTACACGAGTCGTTTCGAGAAGGAGTCATCGCCACACACGCGAGGCTCACTGGGTGGTGCGGTGCTGCAGGCCAAGCGGCTATGGCCGCAACCGGAGGGAGCGGAGCCGGGATGGGCTTTACCAAAGCCTTCGGATCGTGAGGCGCGCCGACTCCCGCATGGAAAGCGGGGTACTCACAGCCTTTCGCGGCGACCACGCCGGAGATCGGTGAGTGAACGGCGTGGTGGTGGACGGGAGCCTGCGAGCATGCGGGCCACGAGAACAGACAGATATGGGCAAAGGGCAGGGCAGGCTATGACAGGTGCACGACGTAAAAAAGGCAAAGGGCTGTGGGCGGCGGTCGCCTCGTCATTGGCCGTGGCGCTCGCGGTAGGGGGTTATGCCTTCTCCGGTTGGGGAATCGTGCCGGTCTTCGCCGCCGATGCCGACACGGTACCGATCGAGGTCTGCGGCATCCCCGCCGCAGGTACGGTCGTCGTAGGCGGCCGGAGAGACACCACGAATGCCCTCGACAAGATCGAGGTGGACGGCAGCAAGCCCTGCGTTGCGGTACCAGAACCTTTCAACAACGTCGGCCAGACACTCCAGGTCAATTTCAGCAAATTTGCGGCCGACCCAGGGAATGGAATCACATCCAAGTGCAAGATACCGGCTGCCGGCTCCTTCCAGCCCGACTTCAAGGTCAGGTGCATGCTCCCCCTCGACGGTCTCCTTATCGAGGGCGACCCCGTGCCCGCCAAGGACACCGTCGAGCGCATCTCGAAGTATGCCGCTCTGGGTGACTCGTACTCGTCCGGGCACGGCGCCAGCAGCCCCGGCCGATATCTCGACGATGACTGCAAGATCAGCGCCGACGCCTACTCGCACGTCTTTTTCAAGATGCTCCGCGGCGTGAAGCGCCCCGGGGTGTCCGAGGAACTGGCCTGGACCATGGGCAACTTCGCGTGCACCGGCGCGAAGATCCCACAGATCTCCGAGCAGGTCAGCAAGGTTCCCGCGGACACCCACATCGTCACTCTCACCGCCGGCGGCAACGACCTGGGCTTCGGCGGCACCATCGCCGCCTGTGCGATCAGCAGCGGCGCCGACTGCGCGGGCCGGCTCAACCGCATCAAGCCGACCGTGGTCAAGCAACCCCTCATCGACCTGATGGTCAAGATCCACGAGCGGGCCAAGGGCGCGGACATCGTCCTGTCGGCCTACCCGAGGATCTTCGAGACCGGCGCCTGTGGGTTCTTCGCCATCGCCGAGGAAAACCGCGACAAGATCCGCTCCCTCCAAAGCAGTCTCATGGAAGTGGACAAGGGAGCGGTCGCTGAGGCCAACAAGAAGATCGGCGGCAAGGTCGTCAAGTTCGCCAACGCCGACGCGAGCTTCACCAACCACCGGGTCTGCGCCAAGGACGCGTGGATGAACGGTGCCGGGGGCCATGACGGCGACCCCTTGGCCAGCTACCACCCCAACGACAAGGGCCACGTGGCGA
>CAMLJW010000206.1 GCA_946480485.1 uncultured Streptomyces sp.
GAGAAACCCACCCCCACCAGCGCGCACGCGCCGAACCGGCCCAAGGGGACGCGCCGGGATGTTCGCCCGCGCCTGCCCCGACAAGGCCGCCGCCATCCCACACATACCGAGAAGCAAAGAGAGAGGTCGACCCGACGTGCAGGACGAACTCATCGCACGGGCCAAGGCGTGGCTGGCCGAGGACCCCGACGCGCAGACCCGTGAGGAACTCGCCAAGCTCGTAGACGCCAAGGACACCGCGGAGCTCACCGCACGCTTCAGCGGCACCCTCCAGTTCGGCACCGCGGGCCTGAGAGGCGAACTCGGCGCCGGCCCCATGCGGATGAACCGGGCGGTGGTCATCCGAGCGGCCGCCGGCCTCGCCGCGTACCTCAAGGGCAGGGGCCAGGACAACGGCCTCGTCGTCATCGGCTACGACGCCCGCCACAAGTCCGCGGACTTCGCCCGCGACACGGCCGCCGTGATGACGGGCGCGGGCCTGCGCGCCGCCGTACTCCCCCGCCCCCTCCCCACCCCCGTCCTCGCCTTCGCCATCAGGCACCTCGGCGCGGTCGCGGGCGTGGAAGTGACGGCCAGCCACAACCCGCCCCGTGACAACGGCTACAAGGTCTACCTCGGCGACGGCTCCCAGATCGTCCCCCCGGCGGACGCCGAGATCGCCGCGCAGATCGACGCGATCGCCGGCCTGAACGACGTATCGCGTCCGGCCGACGGCTGGGAAACCCTCGACGCCGGCGACGGCGACGGCGTCCTGGGCGCCTACCTCGCCCGCACGGCCGCCGTCCTCGCCGAGGACTCCCCCCGCACCGCCCGCACCGTCTACACGCCGATGCACGGCGTGGGCAAGGACACCCTCCTCGCCGCCTTCGCCCACGCGGGCTTCCCAGAACCCGTCCTGGTCGCCGAACAGGCCGACCCGGATCCCGACTTCCCCACGGTCGCGTTCCCCAACCCGGAGGAACCGGGCGCGATGGACCTGGCGTTCGCGAAGGCCCGCGAGACGAACCCGGACCTGATCATCGCGAACGACCCGGACGCCGACCGCTGCGCCGTGGCCGTCAGGGACGGCGCCGACTGGCGCATGCTGCGCGGCGACGAGGTCGGCGCGCTCCTGGCCGCCCACCTCGTGAAGCGCGGCGCCCGCGGCACCTTCGCGGCGTCGATCGTCTCGTCCTCCCTCCTCGGCCGTATCGCGGCGAGGGCGAATCTCCCGTACGAGGAAACGCTGACGGGCTTCAAGTGGATCGCCCGAGTGGACGGCCTGCGCTACGGCTACGAAGAGGCACTGGGCTACTGCGTGGACCCGGACGGCGTACGGGACAAGGACGGCATCACGGCGGCACTACTGATCACAGAACTCGCCTCGGAGCTGAAAGGGCAGAACCGCACGCTTCTCGACCTGCTCGACGATCTCGCGGTCGAACACGGCCTGCACGCCACCGACCAGCTCTCCGTCCGCGTGGACGACCTCTCCCTGATCGCGGACGCGATGCGGCGCCTGCGCGAGCAGCCGCCCACCACGCTCGCGGCCTTGGCCGTCACGAAGTCCGAGGACCTGACGCAGGGCACGGAGGGACTCCCGCCCACGGACGGCCTGCGCTACACGCTCGAGGGCGCCCGCGTCATCGTCCGCCCCAGCGGCACGGAACCCAAGCTGAAGTGCTATCTGGAGGTCGTGGTCCCGGTCGCCTCGCACGCCGGTCTGCCCACGGCCCGCGCGAAGGCGACGGACCTCCTGTCGGCCATCAAGCGGGATCTCTCCACGGCGGCGGGCATCTGACACCGGTGGGCAGCTGACACCGCCACTCGACGGCGCACGTGCACCCCGATGGGGTGCGCCGCAAAGCACCCCATCAGCGCCCCTTCGAGCCAGCGCCCCTTCGAGAGGTCAGCCCCACACGGTCACCGCCACGACCCAGCCCAGCGCCAGCACCACGGCGATCGGCCACAGCGGACGGCCGCGTTCGGGCGCGGTGCTCTCCCCCGTGGGCCGCAACGCGGGATCCGTCCGCATGGCCGTGAGCTCGGCGGCCAGCGCGTCGTACGGATGGATCAGCCCCCGGCTGTGCTGAAGCCGGGGCCAGCGGGGCGCGACGACCGCCCAGTCGTCGCCCCGCCAGCGCAACTTCAGCTCGAAGGACCGGCACCGCACGGAGCGGAGGTCCTCCCAAGGGACGTGCCGGGGGCCGCGCAGCCCGGTGACCCACAGGCCCGTGCGGTCGGCGGTGATGCGCCAGGCGAGCTTCGCGGGAACGCGCACAGCGCCGTAGAGACCGAACATGAGGACGATGGCCAGGTCCCACAAAGGTGTGCCGGATCCGATGAACCAGGCCCAGCAGAGCCAGCCGCCCCACCCCAACAGCAGCACGGCCGACGCCCAGTCCAGCCATCCCGCACGCCAGCGGCGCACCGCGACAGGAGCCCGCTCTCCGGCCAGCTCCCTTGCGTGCTCCTCCAGTTGGCGGGTCTGTGCCTCCCGGGCCTTCTCCCGTTCGATGCGCCGCCGTCCCGCACTCGGCGTCAACGGGCGTACGGGCCCCGACGACCACTCCGTCAGCGGGGGCAGGTCCGGATCCTCGTCGGCGCTGACGACGAGGACCTCGGCGCCGTCGAAGGGCGTGCCGTAGAGGACGGCTTCACGGACCGGGCCGGGGGTGTCGTCATCCACCGCGGCACGGAGCCGCTCCAGCTTTTCCGCCGCGTCGTCCTCGGTCTCCTCCCCGTCCGCGCCCACCTGCTCGTCGTCCTCATCACTGTCACCGTCGAAGGACGCCAGCTCGACGGTGAAAAGCGGTCGGACCGCGGCGAGGTCGTCCGCCGCGTACACCTCCGTGCTGCCCTGGGCGTCGTCACGCACCAGGACGCGGAGCACCGGCGCGGGCGCCCGGCGCAGCCCAAGGCTCCGGCGTCGGCCGAACCAGCCCGAGGCCAGGGCGGTCGCACCGAGCCCGGCGACGAAGGAGGCGGCGGCCCAGACGCCCCGGCGGTCGTCGGCCATGGCCCACAGACCCGAGGTGGCACCGGTCAGCACACCGAGCGCGAGCACCACGAGGCCGAGCGGGTACAGGAACCTGCCGCGCCGCACCGGCTGGTCCGTGTCCGGCAGCGGCGCCGTGACTCCGTCGGCAGCCTCCAGCGCCCGCTCGAACTGCGTGCTCCGGGCGCGCAGGCGTAGGGCGACGACCGTCCAGGAGGCCGCCACGACGAGCGCGCCGAAGGCCGTCACCACCCACGGCTGCGTCGGTGCATCGAGGGCGAGTGCGAGGAGCAGCATGGGCGCCCCGGCCCAGACGAGCTCGGGCCGGGCGAACACCCACAGGACGTACACCGCGAACGCCGCCGCGAGGAACGGCCACAGCCCTCCGAGCAGCGCGGCCCAGCCGCCGGCACACAACGCGAGGGTGGTCAGTCCGGCCGCGACCGAACTGCGCACGCGGACGAACGTCCAGCGCGGCGGCAGCGCGACCGACCAGTTCGCCGCATGCCTGGCCGTCCAGTCCCGACAGCCGTCGGGTATCACGGCGGCGGGCAGCGGCAGCGGCTCGTCGTACGACATATCTACTCCCTCGGTGCGCGGCTTCGCCGGTGATGACTGGGCCGGTGGTGACTGGGCGCCCGGACGAAGGTGGCAAGTACCGCCTTCTCGTACGGCCGAACGCGCCCATCGCCTCAAGCCCGTCGAGACCTCAAGCCCCCTCGAGACCCAAAGACCTCCGGAGCCGGGCGCGCAGCATCAACCGACCGCAGGTCCGGGACGTCACCCCGTCGTCAGCAGAATCACCAGCAGCACCGCACCTGCGAGCGCCGGTGCCACGATCTCGTAGGCCCACCGCGCCGATGGCTCCCCCTGCGCACGCTCGGCCGGCCCCCTGGCTTCCACCAGCTCACACAGTTCGTCCATGATCTGGTCGGTGTGGGCGCGCGTGGGGCCGGTCCGCACCGGCACCGCCGACAGACCGCCGCTTCTGTCGGCCGCGGTTCGGCGAGCCTGCTGCCCCGCCGCTCGCTTTCGGGCGCGCAGCGAGACGGGTATGGCCCACAGCTGGTACTTGGTGCCGGACTTGTCGCGCACCTCGTTCGAGTAGCCGGAGCGCAGTGAGTCGATCGCGCCCAGGGGCAGGACGATCAGGCGGAACGGGTTGCGGACGCGCAGCCGCTCGTCGTTGGCGAAGACGGCCGGGCGCAGCGTGAAGGCGAAGACCAGCGGGACGAGGAGGAGGAGCCCGGCGAGCGCGAGCCACGGCGTGCGGCCCTCGCCCACACTCAGCGCGTCCGTGCCCAGCCAGCCCGAGATGGCGAGCAGGAGCACGCCGCCCGCCATGCCTGCGGGCGACCGGTAGATCCGGTTCCTGGACGCGGGCCCGGAGGGTTCTGAGGGGTTCGAGGAGTCCGGCGCGGGTGACTGGTGGTCCGGGGGCGTCATGGCCCCGATTCTGCCCGACGCCTCTGTCAGCGCTCGTCCGCGGTCGCGGAGGTCGCCATGAGCACCGGGCGACCCCCCGGGCTGTACAGTCGCTACGCGCGTAGATATGCTCCCCTCGTGACCATGCCCACCAAAGCAACGTCCCCCACGGCCCAACACGTGGGAAGTCCCCCCAGCCACGCACTCGGCGACGTGACCGCCTCCGACAGCACGCTGCGCCGCTTCCTGCACGGGCTGCCCGGAGTCGACGCGGTCGGTCTGGAGGCTCGCGCCGCCTCGCTCGGCACCCGTTCCATCAAGACCACGGCGAAGGCGTACGCCATCGACCTCGCCATCTCGATGGTCGACCTGACGACGCTGGAAGGCGCGGACACCCCGGGCAAGGTCCGGGCGCTCTGCGCCAAGGCCGTCCACCCGGACCCCACGGACCGTACGGCCCCCACGACAGCGGCCGTCTGCGTCTACCCCGACATGGTGGCCACCGCCAGGGAGGCGGTTATGGCCGCCGGCGGCGGCGCTTCGGAGGTGAAGGTCGCGTCCGTCGCCACCGCCTTCCCGGCCGGCCGCGCCGCGCTCGACGTGAAGCTGGCCGACGTACGCGGCGCCGTATCAGCCGGGGCGGACGAGGTCGACATGGTCATCGACCGCGGCGCCTTTCTGGCGGGGAACCACATGAAGGTGTACGACGAGATCGTGGCCGTGAAGCAGGCCTGCGGGACGAGCGCCCGCCTGAAAGTCATCTTCGAGACCGGCGAGCTCTCGACATACGACAACATGCGGCGCGCGAGCTGGCTCGGCATGCTGGCCGGGGCCGACTTCATCAAGACCTCGACGGGCAAGGTGGCGGTGAACGCGACGCCCGCGAACACCCTGCTCATGCTGGAGGCCGTGCGCGACTTCCGTGCGCAGACCGGGGTACAGGTCGGGGTGAAGCCCGCGGGCGGCATCCGCACCAGCAAGGACGCGATCAAGTTCCTGGTCCTGGTCAACGAGACGGCGGGCGAGGACTGGCTGGACAACCACTGGTTCCGCTTCGGCGCCTCCTCGCTCCTGAACGACCTGCTGATGCAACGCCAGAAGCTGGCCACCGGCCGTTACTCCGGCCCCGACTATGTGACGGTGGATTGATCCTCATGGCTTCCGTATTCGAGTACGCGCCGGCTCCCGAGTCCCGTTCCGTCGTCGACATCGCGCCCTCGTACGGCCTGTTCATCGATGGCGAGTTCACCGAGGCGGCGGACGGCAAGGTCTTCAAGTCGATCGCACCCTCCACCGAAGAGGTCCTCTCGGAGGTCGCCCGGGCAGGCGCCGAGGACGTCGACCGCGCGGTGAAAGCCGCCCGCAAGGCCTTCGAGAAGTGGTCGGCACTGCCCGGCTCCGAGCGAGCCAAGTACCTCTTTCGTATCGCCCGCGTCATCCAGGAGCGCAGCCGCGAACTGGCCGTTCTTGAGACGCTGGACAACGGAAAGCCCATCAAGGAGACGCGTGACGCCGACCTCCCCCTGGTCGCCGCGCACTTCTTCTACCACGCGGGCTGGGCCGACAAGCTCGACCATGCCGGCTTCGGCGCGAACCCGCGACCGCTGGGCGTCGCGGGCCAGGTCATCCCCTGGAACTTCCCGCTCCTCATGCTGGCGTGGAAGGTCGCTCCGGCGCTCGCTACCGGCAACACGGTGGTCCTGAAGCCCGCCGAGACGACCCCCCTCTCCGCCCTCTTCTTCGCGGACATCTGCTGCCAGGCGGGCCTACCCGAGGGTGTCGTCAACATCCTTCCCGGATACGGCGACACGGGCGCCGCACTGGTCGCGCACCCGGACGTGAACAAGGTCGCTTTCACGGGCTCGACGGCGGTCGGCAAGGAGATCGCTCGCACGGTCGCGGGCACGCGCAAGAAGCTCACTCTCGAACTCGGCGGCAAGGGCGCCAACATCGTCTTCGACGACGCCCCCGTCGACCAGGCCGTCGAGGGCATCGTCACGGGCATCTTCTTCAACCAGGGCCAGGTCTGCTGCGCGGGCTCCCGTCTCCTCGTACAGGAGTCGGTCCAGGACGAGCTGCTGGACTCCCTGAAGCGCCGCCTGTCGACCCTGCGCCTGGGCGACCCCCTCGACAAGAACACGGACATCGGCGCGATCAACTCCGCCGAGCAGCTCGCGCGCATCACCGCGCTCACCGAACAGGGCGAGGCGGAGGGCGCCGAACGCTGGTCCCCGGCCTGCGAACTCCCGTCCTCCGGCTACTGGTTCGCGCCGACACTGCTCACGAACGTCACCCAGGCGCACACGATCGCCCGCGACGAGATCTTCGGCCCGGTCCTGTCCGTCCTCACCTTCCGCACCCCGGAAGAGGCGGTCGCCAAGGCCAACAACACCCAGTACGGCCTCTCCGCCGGCGTCTGGACGGAGAAGGGCTCCCGCATCCTCGCGGTGGCGAACAAGCTCCGCGCGGGCGTCGTCTGGTCCAACACGTTCAACAAGTTCGACCCGACATCGCCGTTCGGCGGCTACAAGGAGTCGGGCTTCGGCCGCGAGGGCGGTCGTCATGGCCTGGAGGCGTACCTCGATGTCTGACCGTGACAACGAACGTCTGAGTGTCTTCAAGACCTACAAGCTGTACGTGGGCGGGAAGTTCCCGCGTTCCGAGAGCGGCCGGGTGTACGAGGTGACGGACCCCAAGGGCAGATGGCTGGCGCACGCGCCCCTCTCCTCCCGCAAGGACGCCCGTGACGCGGTCGTCGCCGCGCGCCGGGCGTTCGGCGGCTGGTCGGGCGCGACGGCGTACAACCGTGGGCAGATCCTCTACCGCATCGCGGAGATGCTGGAGGGCCGCAGGGACCAGTTCGCGCGAGAGGTCGCGGACGCGGCGGGCCTGTCGAAGGCGAAGGCCGCCGCTCAGGTCGACGCGGCGGTCGACCGCTGGGTCTGGTACGCGGGTTGGACCGACAAGATCGCCCAGGTGGTCGGCGGCGGCAACCCGGTGGCGGGCCCGTTCTTCAACGTCTCCACCCCGGAACCGACGGGTGTCGTGGTCGTACTCGCACCTCAGGAGTCGTCGTTTTTGGGCCTGGTCTCGGTGATCGCCCCGGTGATCGCGACCGGCAACACAGTGATCGTCGTCGCGAGCGAGAAGTCCCCGCTCCCGGCCCTCTCCCTCAGCGAGGTCCTCGCCACGTCCGACCTGCCCGGCGGCGTGGTCAACGTCCTCTCGGGCAGGACGGCGGAGATCGCGACCCCGCTGGCCGCGCACCAGGACGTCAACGCGATCGACCTGGCCGGCGCCGACGACGTACTCGCGAAGGAACTGGAGCTCGCCGCCGCGGACAACCTCAAGCGGGTCGTCCGTCCACAGGCTGTGGATGACGCGGATTTCTCTGCGAGTCCGGGCATCGAGCGCCTCACCGCCTTCCTGGAGACGAAGACGGTCTGGCACCCGACGGGTGCCCTCGGCGCGTCCGGTCCTTCGTACTGAGTCCTCGTAAGGAGGCGGGCGGACGCCGCTGTTCGGCGGCGTAGTCACGCAGACGCACGAAGCGGGGCTGACGGCCCCCCGGCCCTCCAGCCCCGCTTCCGTTTCCCCCGCGATCCCCGCGATCCCCCCCGTTGACCCCGTTGACCCCGGTGCCCCCCCGGGCAGTGCTCCCCCGTAGCTTTCTGTCCGCCTCCCCCCGAGTGACGAACAGCCCCCGCTTTCCTTCCCCCCGGCCTTCGGTCGGCTGTCAGGCGACAAGCTCCCCGAAGGACTCCTCCTCGTCACGGCCGAAGCCGAGGACCTCGTCCTCGCGCAGCCGGCGGAGCGACCGCCAGATGCTGGACTTCACCGTGCCGACACTGATGTCAAGGATGTCCGCGATCTCCGGGTCCGTGCGGCCCTCGTAGTAGCGCAGGACCAGCATGGTGCGCTGGAGTTCGGGCAGCCGGGCGAGCGCCTGCCACAGGACGGCGCGCAGCTCGGTGCCGCGCATCGCGTCCGTGTCGCCGGCGGTCTCCGGCAGTTCCTCGGTCGGGTATTCGTTCAGCTTGCGGCGGCGCCACGCGCTGATGTGCAGGTTGGTCATGGTGCGCCGGAGGTATCCCCCGACCGCGGCCTTGTCGCTGATCCGGTCCCAGGCCCGGTACGTCGAGAACAGCGCGCTCTGCAGCAGGTCCTCGGCCTCGAAGCGGTCACCGGTCAGGTGGTAGGCGGTGGCGTACAGGGAGGCGCGGCGCTCCTGGACGTAGGCGGTGAACTCCGCCTCCGACAGCGAGCGACGCCGCTCCCCCGAGTCCTCCCTGTACGCGGCTCCTCCGACCGTACCCATAGCGGCTACCGTCGCGGGCTCCCCCGTGAAACCGTCAACCACCGTCATGTACGCGGTGTGCTGACGCCCGGCGCCGCGAGCGCACCCCCGCCCGCTCACGGCACCGGACTTCTCCGAACCCC